>JAWVZU010000153.1:0-9596 GCA_033722075.1 Lysobacterales bacterium | reverse complement strand
CAGCACCAAATCCAATGGAAACAGGAATCGCATGCTCATCCCCAAATCAGGCAACAGCAACCTAGCTGCGTCCGGCCGATGCATCAAGCCGATCCCGCTTTACCAGGTTCCATCGGACGGCCCTTGCAACCGCAACCCACGCTGACGATTCAGGTGCAGGCGCTCCAATCGAACGGGCCCGCAGACAGCCCTGCTACTTGGCCATCCAACCGCCGTCGATGGAGATGACCGAGCCGGTGATCGATGCGGCCGACTCCCGGCACAGGTAGACCGCCAGATCGGCAACCTGATCGATGGTGACGAAACGCTTGGTCGGCTGGGCGGCCAGCATCACGTCCCGCACCACCTCGTCTTCGCTGATGCCGCGGGTCCTGGCCGTGTCGGCGACCTGATTCTCCACCAGCGGAGTTTTCACATAGCCGGGTGCGATCGCGTTGATGGTGATATTCTTCTCCGCCATTTCCAGCGCAGCGGTCTTGGTCAATCCGGCGATGCCGTGCTTGGCCGCGACGTATGCCGCCTTGAAGGGCGAAGCGACCAGGGCATGGGCGGAGGCGATATTGATCACCCGGCCCCAGCCCTCGTTCACCATCAGCGGCAGAGCCGCCCGCATCGTGTGGAACGCGGAAGAGAGATTGATGGCGATGATGTCGTCCCACTTCTCGATCGGGAATTCGTGGACCGGCGCGACGTGCTGAATGCCGGCATTGTTGACCAGGATATCCACCGAACCGAGGCGGCGGTTTGCGATGGCGACCATGGCCTCGATATCGTCAGGCTTGCGCATGTCCGCCGCCGAATAGGTGACCTTGACTCCCATCTCGGCGATTTCTTCCTGGATTGCCTGGATGGTCTCGTCGTCGCCGAATCCGTTGATCATCACGTGACATCCTTCCCGGGCCAGCGCACGGGCGATGCCGTGCCCGATGCCACTGGTAGAGCCGGTCACGATCGCCGCCTTGCCCTTGAGTTCTCCTTCCTTCTTCATTCGCACCTCCCGTGACCCGCGCAACGCTGGACCTTCAGGGTTCAATCGTCCAGCGAACCCAGGAACTCGTCAATGGCCTGGCGCGCCTCGGGTTCGTCAAGATTGGGGGCATGGCCCCGATCCGGCACTTCGACGGTCCGGAGATCCGGTTTCACGGCCCTCATTCGCTCGACGATTTCCGCGTTGATGATGTCCGAGATCGCGCCTCGCACCAGCAGGCAGGGCATGGTGACACTCTTGAAGGCATCCCAGGGATCGATGTAGATGCCGCCGACCTTCTTGATCAGCCCCCAGCGCCGGAACCGGGTGAGCCACTTGACCGTCGTCATGGCCTTGCGCGGTGCTTCGCAGACCATCGGGTCCATGTCGAGTTCGGGCCGGCCCGCTTTGTTCTCCCGGTAGATGCGCCGGGCCTGCTCCGCCCAGTAGTCGTCGTCCGCATTCGGAAACGCGATTCCCAGGGCCTCCCTGGCCTGCTGCGCCGCCTCGTCCCAGCTTGCGACCGGCGGTTGCCGCCCCGCGTAGGCCAGGATGCGCTGGAGCCCCTCCGGCGCAACCTCCGGACCGATATCGTTGAGAACGATGCCACGCAGGCGCTCCGGGACCTGGCTGGCGAGGTTCATCGCCATAAGTCCCCCCAGCGACGTGCCGATGATAGCGGCTCGCTCGACGCCGGCCGCGTCCATCAGCTCCCAACCGTCCCTTGCATAGACCGAGTGGTTGTAATTGCGCCACTTCGGATCACGATCGGATTGCCCCCGGCCGCGCAGGTCCGGCGTGATGACCCGGTAGCGGTCCGCGAGGTGCTCGGCCAGGCTTTCGAAATCCTTGCAGTTGCGGGTGAGCCCGGGGATGCAGATGACCGCCGGGCCCTCGCCGTAGCTCCGGTAGTAGAGCTTCAGCCCATCACTGGAGGTGTAGGTATGCTCGTTATGGCTCATGGTCGGCCGGCCGAACGCATTTGCGGTCCATCAGGTAGGATCCATGTCCTTGTCCAGATTGCCAATGACGCTGGTTCGCTCCAGGCACTTTGCCAGTCCGGATCTGGAGCCTCATTTCTCCCAGTCCTGCTCGAGCCGTTTCGCCACGGTCAGGAACAGCACCGCTGCGACGATATAGAGCGCCGTCCCCGCCAGGATCGAGTAGCGCAACGAATCGTCGCCGAAACGCGCCGCCAGGGCATCCGAGAGCGCTCCGATCACCACTGTGCCCAAGCCTATGCCGATCAGGTTGTTGATGAACAGAAATACGGCGCTGGCGGTGGCCCGCATATTGGGCGAAACCAGGTGCTGCATGGCCGAGATCACCGGCCCCAGCCACACCAGGCTCATGGCGGTTGGGATGATCATCGCGGCCACGGCGAGCGGCAAGGTCGGGGTGAGCAGGGTGATCACATAGAACGGAACGGTCACGATGAACGCGATGGCAGGGATCAGCGCGTAGGCGGCCCGACGCGTTCGACCGAACCGGTCTGCAGCCCAGCCGCCAAGCCAGATTCCCGCGAGTCCGCCGACCAGCAGAACGGCACCGTAATAAAGCGATGCTTCGAGCAGCGTGATCTGGAAACTGCGAACCATGAAGGAGGGAATCCAGAAGAACAGGCCGTAGCCCATCATCGAGGACGCCGAAGCACCCAGCGACATCACCCAGAAACTGGGCTTGCGCGCCAGCATCCGGACGATATCGCCGACGCTGGCGTGGCCACGCAGAGATGGCGCATCGAAACGCCCCCGCTCCGGTTCCTTCACGGTCATGCGGAAAATGGGGGCCAAAAGGATGCCGGCGATGCCCACCACGAAGAAGGCCCAGCGCCAATCCACCATGCTGGCGATCAAGCCGCCGAAGACAATCCCCAGCGCACTGCCGATCGGAATGCCGAAGGAGTAGATGCTCAGCGCCCGGGCCCGCTGGTCGGAGGGGAAATAGTCGCTGATCAGCGAATAGGCCGGAGCGACGCCCCCGGCTTCGCCGACCCCGACGCCAAGGCGCGCCACGAACAGGTGCCAAAAGTTCTGTGCCAGGCCGCACACGGCGGTCATGGCGCTCCAGATGGTCAGTGCGCCCGTCATGATCCAGGTGCGCGAGAAACGGTCGGCCAGCATGGCAATGGGAATGCCGAGGCCGGTGTAGAACAGGGCAAAGGCCAGCCCGCCCATCAACCCCAACTCCGTATCACTCAGGCCGAGATCGGCCTTGATCGGCACCGCCAGGATGCCGACGATCTGGCGGTCGATGAAGTTGAAGGTGTAGACCACCACCAGGATGAACAGCACGTAGGCGCGCTTGGCGATCAGTTCGCTGGTGCCGTCGTCGGCGATTTCATTATTCATGCGTAGTCGAGTGAACCTGGTGGAAAGTGAAAAGTACGAAGTGACAATGAGCGAGAATTACCGACGCTGCAAAAGCGATGGTCGTCGGAACCACCAAGTTGCACTAGATCCATGCTGGGTTCTCTAGAGAGAAGAAAGCAACCACCGACAGCGCGCGATGAACGCACTGCCGGTGGCTCAAATGGGGCTCAGAACCAGTTGTATTCGACGGTGGCCATCACCTGCCGCGGGTTTCCATAGAAGGCCGTGATCGAGCCCTCGAGGCCAAGATTTGGGAAGAAGTAGCCAGCGACCTTGTACTCCTCGTCGGTCAGGTTCTTCCCATGTAATCCCGCACGCCAGTGACCGGAGTCGTCCTCCCATACAACACTGAAGTCCCAGAGCGTATAAGTGTCCTGATCCAGCTGCGGCGTCGGCACCTCGAACTGGCTGTGCTCATCGCGATGACTGAGCGTGTTGATGAACGACAAACGCCCGGACTTGGTCCCGATTTCCAACGGTACGCTATAGCTCAATTGAGCGCTGGCCGTGAGGTCCGGAGTATTCTGGAATACGCGTTCGTCGGCCACGTCGTTGCCAAAGGCGTCAATGAACTCGTTGTACTCGGCATCGATGTAGCCAAAGGTCCATGCAAGGCTCAGGTCGTCACCCGAGTGGGCCAGGTCCTGAGCCAGAATGGCCCGGCCTTCCCACTCCACCCCGAAGATATCGGCATCGGCAGCATTGGATGTGACGCCCACGAAGGTGTCCACCACCCCGTCGCCATCGCTGTCCACACCCACTGAACCGGGAATCTGGACGTCCGTGTAGTCGGAGAAGAACACCGCCAGGTTGGAGGTCAGTCGACCGTCCAGGGCGGTGGACTTAAGGCCGATCTCGAAGGTGTCCACCGTTTCCGGCTCGAACAGCATGAAGCTGAAGATGTCCTGATCATCAACATCCCCGTCGCCGTCGAGATCCGGCGCGAGCGAGGTCTGGCCACGGGGATCAAAGCTCCCCCCCTTGAAACCCTCGCTGTAAGTGAAATACAGGTTGTGATTCGGATTGAAGTACCAGTTGACCGACGCGCGGGGCGTGAATTCGCTGAATTCTTCCGAGCCATCGAAATCCGAGGTCGTCGCGATAGGCGTCGGACTGCCGCCGAAGAACTCGGAGGTTCCGCCGATCAGGGTCTGGCGAAGGATCCGCGATGAACGCTCGTCGCTGGTGTAACGACCCCCCAAGGAGAAACTAACCGTATCGCTCCAGTCGTAGGTGAAGTCAGCAAACACGGACCAGGTGTCCGTATCCACATCGCCGAACGTGAATGCGTTGAGCCCTGGTAGACCAATCACATCCCCGGTCGCCGCAAGAATGACATCAAAGGCGTTGAACGCATTGGCGTCCAGGAAGTAGGCGCCGACCACCCCGGCCCACCGCTCGCCTTCGAACAGAACCTGGAGTTCCTCGGAGAACTGGTCGTTCTCATAGACTACCGGGACATCCAGGTCAGCCAGCGGCAAACTGTCGAAGTCGATCGGCGAGAACGACTCGTCATCCCGGTAGGCCAGGACGTTCTTCACCTTGATCCAGTCGTTGACGTCCCATTCCGCGGTCAACTGAATGCCCCGCGCCTCGACCTCCTGCGTCGGGTTGTTGAGCCCGGCGCGGGTGTCGAAGACATCGCTCAGGATCGGCGCGCCGGAGAAGTTGCCCACGGTCAGGCGATGACCCTGGCGGGGATCGGAGTCGTCTTCGACGTAGTCGCCGGACAAGCGGAAAGACAGGTTGGGTGTCGCATCCCACTCGGCCGAGAAACGCAGGGCAAAGACATCCTTGTTGTAGTTCTCTATGCCGCTGAGGTTCAGGTTGTCACCGAAGCCATCACGGGTGAGGCGCGCAACTGATCCACCCACTCGGAAAGTGTCCGACAACGGAGTCGAGCCCGTCAGAATCAGGTCCAGCTGACCGTAGGTACCTGCCGTGAACTTGACCTTGCCTTCCGGCTCGGTGCCGAGCTTCTTGGTCACGTATTTGATGGCGCCGCCGATCGTATTACGTCCGTAAAGCGTGCCCTGCGGGCCGCGTAGGACTTCGATGCGCTCCACGTCATAGATGTCCAGGACCGCGGCCTGGGGACGATTCAGGTACACATCGTCGAGATAGATACCCACGCCCGCCTCGAAACCGGCCACCGGATCCTGCTGGCCGACGCCCCGGATGAATGCCGAGAGTGTGGTGTTCGTCCCTCGGGAAACCTCAAGGGTGGCGTTCGGGGTGGTCTGGGTGATCTCGATCAGGTCGGTTGCTCCGATACGTGCCAGTTCGGCACCGCTGAAGGCGGTGACGGCGATCGGCACGTCCTGAAGGCTCTCGTCGCGACGGCGCGCGGTAACCGTGACCTCCTCGATCACGCCCTTGTTGCCGTCCTCTTCCTGACCAAGCGCGGTCACGGGCGCGATCAGCGGGGTCGCGATCGCGAGGGCAATGGCCAGCGAGAGTTGTCGCCGGGCCGGGTTTTTCTGCAATGCACTCATGGGGATTCCCTCCATCATTCAAGGATCAATTCTGTTTCGTGGCGGCAGGTTGAGACTCGGGTTGGTGCAGGCCGGCGACGAATTCGTCAACCAGCTTCTCGAAGCGCTCGGGCTCTTCGAGATGGGGCGCGTGACCGGAGTGTTCGAAGCACTCGAGTCGCGCGCCGGCAATTTGGTCCGCAAGCCAGCGGCTCGCTTCACGTTCATAGAGTTGACTGCGGGCGCCGTGAACGATCAGGGTCGGCACCCGGATCCTAGCCACCGTTTCGCGATGGTCCTGGGTCACCAGCGCCGACCACAGACGCGCCATGGATTCCGGATCATTTCTGCCGGCAAGCTCACGGCCTTCGGCGATTCGCTCGGCGCTGGCATCCGGAGCGAAGACCCTCGGGATGAAAACCCCTGTGAAGGCGTTCCAGTCCGCGCGCATCGCCGCCAGCGAGCGGCCGAATACCAGCTCGTCACGGCCTTCTCTCAGTCCGTGCGACCATTGCTCATCGTTCAGCAGGCGGGGCACCATCTCGATGACGATCAGGCCGGCGATCCGGGCGTCTCCATAACGATCCAGGTAGTCCCAGGCCACCATGGCGCCGAGTGACCAGCCAAGCAGAACCACCCGATCCAGGTTCTCCTTTCGGATCAGCGCATCGATGTCGTCACCAAGTTGGCTGAAGGAAGTACCTTCGGCAAAAGGAGACGAACCGGCGTGGCCGCGAAGGTTCGGAACCAGGATTCGGAAGCGCGAAGAAAGACTGGCGACGGTCCCGTCCAGAAATTCACCGCTGGCGCCCCAGCCGTGAATGCATATGATGGGAAAACCGTCCCCGACATCCCGGTAACGGATCGTGCCACCCTCTGGAACATTCAGTGTCTTCAAGAAACCCCGCGCTGCCTGCGGCTGGACTTGTCTGTGACGAGAAAGTATGGAAGATTGTGAAACATGAATCAAGTTTCAGGTTCCGACAAGATACCCAAGACCGCGCGCGGCAAGAAAACCCGCGAGAAACTGCTTCAGGCGGCCGAGATCGAATTTGGAGAACAGGGATATCACCAGGCTGCGGTCAGCGGGATAACGAAGCGCGCCGGCGTGGCCCTGGGCACGTTCTATGTCTATTTCGACAGCAAGGAAGAGATCTTCCGCTCGCTCGTTTCCTACATGGGACACCTCACCCGGAGCTGGATTGCTCCGCGGGTTGCGGACGCGCCGGACCGGCTGACCGCGGAGCGGCAGGGACTCGCGGCCTTCATCGAGTTCGTGCGGCAGCACAAGAACCTCTACCGCATCGTTTCCGAGGCCCAGTTTGTCGCCGACGACGCATTTCACGAGTACTACGAGACCTTTGCCGAGGCCTATCGAGAAAATCTTGCGCGCGCCGCCGAGCGTGGGGAGATCCGTAGCGGCGATTTCGGGATCTGGGCCTGGTCGATGATCGGCATGGCCGTGTTCCTGGGGATGCGCTTCGGCGACTGGGACGATGCGCGATCGGCCGACGAAGTCGCGGATGCCATGGCCGATCTGATCAGCAGGGGCCTCGGACACGAATGAGCTTCCTTCTGTTCGACTTCCTGGCCCAGCGCGCCGAGCTCAGCCCGGACCGCATTGCCATGGAGGACCTGATCAGCGGCGAGCGAGTCAGCTATGCCGGACTGGATGCGCGCGCCGGACGAGCGGCCAGCCTGCTCGCGGAAAACGGAGTCGAAGCAGGTGATCGGGTCGCTCTCCTGTGTCGCAACCGGATCGAATTCTTCGAGTTGCTTTTTGCCTGCGGCAAGCTCGGCGCAATCCTGGTCCCGCTCAACTGGCGCATGCCGGCGGCGGAACTCGAGCCGCTGATAGCGGACAGTCGACCCACGGCGCTCATTTTCGGGAAGGAAGATGAAGCGGTGGCGCAGTCGCTCCCAAGCGCCACACGACTGGCGCTGGACGGCGACTATGCGCAGGCGCGCGACGACCAACCGGTCCATGCCGGCCGGGGTCCATGGCGGCACGACGACACCTGGTACCTGCTCTACACCTCCGGGACGACCGGCAAGCCGAAGGCGGTGATCCAGACCTGCGGGATGGCCCTGGCCAATGCGGTCAACATCAAGCAGGCCATGGGTCTGCGCGGCGAAGACACGACGCTGAACTACCTGCCACTGTTTCATACCGCAGGCATCAACCTCGTCACTCTCCCGGCGCTCATGGACGGGGCACGGGTCCTGGTGCTGCCGGGATTCGACGTCGACCGGGTCGCATCGCTGCTGGCCGAAGGCGAACTCGACAATTTCTTCGGGGTGCCGGCGGTCTACCAGGCGCTCAGCCTGCATCCGGATTTCCAGTCCTGGGACTTGCGCAGCGTCCGCAGCTGGGCCTGCGGCGGGGCGCCGCTTCCCGACGTCCTGATTCACCAATATGCCCCCCGCGGGGCGCGGGTCCTGAACGGAATGGGCATGACCGAGACGGGACCGACCGTTTTTCTCATGGACCCCGACCTGGCCGAGGAGAAGATCGGCGCGGTCGGCAAGCCGCAGCTGCTCAGCCAGGTCCGCCTGGTCGACCGCGACGGCAACGATGTCCCGCGCGGGCAGCCGGGGGAAATGTGGTTCTCGGGCCCTGGCGTCACGCCGGGTTACTGGAACAATCCGGAAGCAACCGAGCAGGCCTTCGTCGATGGCGTGTGGCTGCGCAGCGGCGATCTCGGCCGCCAGGACGAGGACGGCTATTTCTACGTGGTCGGACGCCTGAAGGACATGTACATCTCGGGGGGCGAAAACGTCTATCCGGCCGAGGTGGAAAACCAGCTGGCCGATCACCCGGCCGTCCTCGAGGCCGCGGTCGTCGGCGTATCCGACGCCCGGTGGGGCGAGGTCGGATGCGCCTACCTCATGCTTCGCCCGGAAGCCGAAGCACCGGACGAGGAGGACCTGGTTCGTTTCTGCCGCGAGCGCCTGGCCGCCTACAAGGTCCCGAAGTATTTCGTGATCGTCGAGGACTTTCCGAGAACGGCCGCGGGCAAGGTCCAGAAGCACCTGCTGGAGCCGCGGGATGGCGAGTGACCGGATCGAGTTCGAACGGACCTTCCGGCAGGCCGACTTCGACCGCTTTGCCGAACTCAGCGGCGACAGGAACCCGATCCACGTTGACCACGACTTCTCGGCGCGGACCCGCTTCGGCAGGACCGTGTCCCACGGGTTGCTGCTCCTGACGGTCGTGCGCGGCCTCCTGGAGCGGCTCCATCCGGGCGCCCGCCAGCTCCGGCAGAACGCCATGTTCCCGGCACCCACCTATGCCGATGAAGCCATGAGCTTCAGCGTCGAAACCGCCGCCTCCGAGGGCGCAACCCGGACCGTCTCCTTTCGCGTCGAACGCTGTGCGGACCACACCGTGACCTGCCAGGGCGAAGCGATCCTTCAGCTGCCGGACCAGGCCCTATGAGGGTCGGCGACTCGGCCGGCGTCGAACGCGCCTTCAGCGCCGCGGATCTAGAGGCCTACCGCGCACTCGGCGGCGAGCCCGCGGTCGACCAGGTGCCCGATCCGCTCATCGGCGCGCTGTTCTCCTACCTGCTGGGCATGCAGCTCCCCGGGCTGGGCACCATGTATCTGAAGCAGGAAACCGAGTTCCGCGCGGCGGCGGCGCCGGGGGAAGTGGTCCGTGCCACGGTCCGCATCACTCGACTGCGGCCGGAGAAACACCTGGCCGACCTGGCGACTGAATGTCATGGCGCCGACGGGCGCCTCCTGGCCGAGGGGCGTGCCCTGGTCTACACCCGGGACGTG
>JAWVZU010000152.1:0-9600 GCA_033722075.1 Lysobacterales bacterium | reverse complement strand
GTGAAAAGCTCTGCGGCCGGATCGGCGAACTGCAGGTGCCGCGTGCCGGTGGTCTCGCCAACGCTGAAGACGCTGTCCGAACCCAGTTGGTCCGAGTAGTCGAACAGGGCGGCATTCTGCGGATGCGTGCCGTCGCCACCGTTGTCCGCGTTGATGACCTCGACCGTGCCGGAACCCGAAGTGATCTTGACGATCTTGAACTCGACCAGCGGCAGATAGTCGTTGTTCGGATGCGTGTTGGTGAGATCCAGATCGAACTCGAACACGCCGCCGGCGAACGACACATTGCTGATCGACGTCTCGGCATGGTTGGTGATGTTGGCCTGCTCGCGGCGGTCGACGATCACCGACTCCGCGTCGCTGGGCTTGCTCACGAAGTAGCCGATCTGTCCGGGGAACAGGGAGGTCACGCGAAATGCGTGCTCGCCTTCTTCCAGGCCCTCGAGGACCAGTTCGGTGGTGCTTCCGTCGACTTCTGCGATCAGCTCGTAGGCGCCGCCGTCGACCGAATGCTCGACCTCGAAACGCAGGGGGTTGCCTTTGGGCGTCCAGGAGACGACCACATCGCCGTCGAAGTCGAAGACGTCACCGTTGCCGTCTACGAAGTCCCCGTCGAACGCATTGACCGTTGGGGCTTCACCACCCAGTTCCTGGGTGCTGACGAGCTCGAACTCTGTCGGAGCGTTCAGCCAGCCCACGACCCGGAAGGTGTAGGTGCCGGCCTGCGCGGTGCGCGCCGACAGGTGCTCGGGACCACCGGCCGTGGTCGAGGAAGCGATTTCATTCCCGTTCGGATCGAGCAGGAACAGGTCCAGGTCCGGAAGACCGGCGGCCAGGTCGTCGAAGCTCAGATCACCGACCAGGTTGAAGGTCGCCGGCGTCACGTCCACCTCGAAGTCGAGGTAGGTCACGCCTTCCACCAGCTGCAGACCCGTGTCGGATGCGGGCAGCAGGCCGGTGAAGCTTTCGGAGACCGAGGACTGGACCGACGCGGGGACAGTCGAAGTCGGGCGGTACCAGAAGGGCATGCGCAGCAGCTCGGCGCCGTCGCTGCGGGTCGCGTTGACGAACCACATCATTTCGATCGGCTCGAAGTGGACCGTATTGCCCACCACCTTGGCGGCGATCCGGTCGCGTACGACGTCGCCGTCGACAACAGCGTTGACGGTAAAGGTCGCGCGGCCACCGGCCGGAACCGTGATGCTCGCCGGGGAGATGTTTACGTCCAGTCCGTCAAGCTGCAGGTCGCGGTTGTTGCCCACCGTGAGGTCGTACGTGCCGCCCTCGCCGGACAGGTCGCGAAGCTCGACCTGGACACTTTCCGTGTGGGTAACGCGGCTGTTGATGACCGGCGCCTCACCGAAGGAATGGCTGCCGAGGATTCCGGGAACCGTGATGCCGTCGCCGGCGATGCCCATCAGGGCCTTCGCGTGGACCGCCTCATAGACGTCGATGAGTCCGGCGCCCTGGGCCATGATGTCGTTGGTCAGCGGACCATCGGTTTCGGGATCGTCGAAGCGGTCCCGCGGATTCGTGGCGGTGTTCATCAGCGCCGTGCGGATCATGTCCGGAGTCCAGTCCAGGTGGGCCTGTTTGACCAGCGTTGCCGCACCGGCAACATGGGGCGTTGCCATGGATGTTCCGTTGGCCGAGATGTAGCGCGTCTCGGACTGCATGGACAGGACCGGAACGCCGATCGGGGTGGTGGCGGCCATCACGGCCTCACCGGGAGCAGCCACGTCCGGCTTGATCTGACCCAGACCCTGTACCGGACCGCGCGAGGAGAAACCCGTGATCATCGGATCGAACAGCGTCTCGTCCGGCGGATTGAGGCTGATCTGGTTGTTGGAGATGCCGGCTGCGTTGAAGCCCAGGTCCAGCAGCGTCTGGCCGTTCACGTCCGAAGTGGTGAAGAACGGCCGAGTGGCCGGCGCAAGCACGCCTCCGATCTGGCCCGGCTCGTTGTTGTAGACCACGGTCGCGATTGCGCCCTTGGCCTCGCAGTTGGCGGCCTTGTTGGCAAAAAGGCCGGTGCCGTTGTCGGCTGCTTCGGCCGTGCTGCCGCGCTGGACCAGGCAGATATTGCCCAGTACTGCGGCCGGCACTTGGTCCGGCGTGTCCGCCAGACCGGCAAAGACGTAATTGCCGGTGATCGAATCGTTGAGCGGCAGACCGGCGTTCGAGTCCGGCGACATGGTGGCAACCATCGTCTCGACCGGGGCACCGAGCACATCGATGCTGTTCGGGAACACCCCCGGATCGTTGGATGCGGCCACCGCAATCACGTGCTGGCCGGCAGCGGGCGAACCGAGGGTGCTCGCACCCGGCCCATCGTTGCCTGCCGCGGCAACCACGATGGCGCCGGTCAGGGCCGCGTTGTCGGCGGCGTTGGAAGACGCATCATCGGGACCGCCGGAGCCACCGAGGCTCAGGTTGATCACGTGGGCAACCGGCTTCGGCTGGCCGGTCAGGGTGCGCGGGGAGACCGAGTCTTCCAGCGCCAGCATGATGGCGGTGCTGAGACATCCTGCTGTGCCCGACGCGGAACCGGTCCCATTGCAGACCTGGTAGCCCATGAGCCGCGCCTGGGGCGCGACGCCGTGAACCTCTTCGTCGTCCGCGGTCAGCGGGAGCCCATCGGGCCCCGGTGCATAGCCGAGGTAACCGGCTGCGGTGGATGCCACGTGGGTGCCGTGGCCGAAGGTGTCGACCACCGCATCGAACAGCGGCAGGTAATAGGTGACCTTCTCGTTGGTGTTCAGGGCCGCCGTATGCGGGGCCAGACCGAAGCGCGGCGGCGTCGCGTCGCCGCCGAACATCTCGTGGCTCCACTCGATCCCGGTGTCGATCACCGAGACGTTCAGACCCTGACCCTCGAGCCCTTCGCGGAGGTCGTCGAACGGGCCCAGCTCAGCTACGGAACCGTAAAGCTCCGGGGCGCCGATGTAGGGCACGCTGGCCGCCAGGGACGTCCGGTGCATCCGAACGGGATGGACATCCTTGACGCCCGGCATGGCCTTGATCGAGCCGATAGCCGTCTCCGGAACGTCCAGGCCGATACCGTTGAACACCAGCGTGTAGCGGGCATCGACGGAATGGGTCGTCCCGGTCCCGTCGGGGATTTCGAAGGACTCGATTGAATAGGTGACGCCCTGGCTCGTCAGCGCGTTCAGGAAAGCATCCTGATCGGCGCTGAGGCTGTTCCGGTACGCCTGGAGTTCGTCGTCGGCGACCTGTATACCCTGCTGGCGTTGGGCCGCGATGTAATGCGCACCCGGCGCATCATCGAGTTCGACGATGACCTGCTTGGCGGAGGCGACATCCGTATGCAGGACGGCGCCGATGGCCAGGGGCAGCGTGAGTAAAGATGTCTTCATAAGGTTCATGGTTTTTCCCTCCACAATTGCCGCGTCGCTCTCGGTTTGAGCGATCCATGACGCAACAGGATGCGGAAAGCAGGCCGCAAGCAGCATCGGGATAAACCACCAGCGCGCGTGGGGGAAAATCCCCAGCCGAAACGGCAACCAGCACCCAAATCGCCTTGCCGCTCAGCACGTGATGAGCCAAAAAAAGAGGGGCCGCAGGGGCCCCTCGGGTCGCTGGGTTTCGGATCGGGTCAGATTCCCGGATCCACGGCTGGCGAGATTTCGCCGGTCAACGGGTTCACGATGAACTCGATCTCGACTCCTTCGGCCGGCAATGTTGGCAGCCCACTGCCCGGTCCTTCGCCGGCATCGGCCTCATCGGTCACGATCTGATCGATGAACACTTCGTAGAGGGTGGCTGCATTGGCAAAGCCGACAACCCGCAAGGTGTAGGTTTCACCCGGGACCACCGCTGCGGTCACACTCTCGTTGGGGCCGAGATTGCCCGACGATGCCAGCTCGTTCCCATCCGCGTCGTACAACTCGTAGTCCAGGTCGGGATAGGCGCCGCCGACTTCCGGAGATGCGGTCAGGGTCGAAACCACGCCAAAAGCGCTGTCCACAGCCACGAAGTCGATGTCGACATGATCGACGCCGTCGACCAGGGCGAGTCCGGCCGTTCCCACCGGCACCAGGCCCGTGTGGGTCTCGGTATAGTGGAAGAATCGGGTGGCCTGGTTCTGATCGGGCGTATCCACCGGATCCTGGCTGCCGTTCGCGACCGGCGCCTCGGTTTCAGCGCTTGCGCCAATCCGGGCCGTGAAGCGAAACAGCTTGGCCTGGGGGTCGGTAAAGACCAGCTCTCGCGGTGCGGACACCGCGCCCGGCTCCAGGGATCCCTCATAGATGAACACGGCCGAATCGCCGTCCTGGCCGGTCCCGCCGTTGTCCGCATTGAACACGCTGACCGACGGCTCGGAGATCTCGACGATCTCGAAGCGAAGTGGTGCGTAGAGCGGCAGGCTGCCGATGTTGGTCAAGGTCTGATCGAAGCTGAAGTAGGTTCCGTCGAAGGACACGTCCGACATGGTCGTGTCCACGTCGTCGGTGGCGTCGATGGTGGTGAGACCGACGATGGCGGTCCCGCTGAGCGGCGAGAAGCCAAGCTGCCCGTCGTCGCTCAGGCCGATGGCGCGGACCACATAGTCATACCCCAACGTGTCCAGACCCTGGCCCGGCCCACGACCGAAACCCTGGCCGCGATCCGTGTAGGTCGTGCCGTCGAATACATACTCGGCATGGGTGAAACCGCTGAAGGTCGCATCACCGTCGAAATACTCGCGGCCCGGTACGCCCTGGAAAAGGCGGCGTGGATCGCCGGCCCGGCGCTTCAGAACCTGGTAGGCCATGGCGCCCGCCACCGGTTGCCAGGAGACCTCGACGGTCTCGGCATCGACGATGTCCGTCTGCACGCCCTGGGGCGCGTCCGGTGCATCCAGTTCGGCCGTCCATTCGCTGACGCCGGTCGAGACGGTCTGTCGACCGCCCAGGGGCGCCGCGGCGTGGGTGCCCAGTTCGCGTGCTGCAAACGCCCGCTCAATCAGGGCGTAGTGCCTGCCGGGGCCGCCGAACACCGAGTCTGACGGATACAGGATCGAATCAGCGACGAGCATGGCGTCACGAGCACGGACCATGGTATCCGGGCTGGTCAGCCCGAGTACGTACATGGATCCAAGGAAAATGCGTTCCCAGGTTTCCTTTCCCCGGTTGGCCGCCTGCGTGGGCTCGCCGGTGATCGGATCGGGACGAACGAACGACTCGTCCGGATACATGCGGGTCATGAACTCCCGGATGTCCCACATGGCGCCTGCATAGATCTCGCCGTCCCGATGCTCCTCGAAGGTATTGCCGCGGGTGCCGAGCTGGCTGTAGCGGATCTGGCTCTGGGCACTGCGGATGAACTGGTAGGACTCGGGATCGCCGCCGGATGCCTCGACTGCCTCGAGCAGACCACAGGCGTTGATCGGGTAGGTGCCCAGGTCCGGCGTCTCACCGATCGTGTATGCCCACAGGTCGGCCTGACCTTCGTTCAGCGCCGGGCCTTCCGGGAATCCCTCAAAGCCCGCGATCGGGGTAATGGTCGCGTGCGTCCCCTCGTGCATGGGGACGGAGAAGTCGATGGCCAGGTCGTTGAGCAGGTAACCGTGTCCGTAGGCGGTCGGGTTGACCACCACTTCCTGACCGCCGATCTCGGTCGATACCGGAACCGCAAAAGCGTTGTCCAGGCCGAGCAGCTTGGCGAAGAACTCGGGGTCAGAGGTGTCCTCCGGCGGATCCAGCACATTGGGAATGTGCACTGTTCCGGTAAGCGGGGTCGATTCGTTGGGGTAGGCATCCGGAAAATCGCCGGATCCGAATCCGCCGCTGTGCACCGCATCGCCCGCCTTGTGCAGGTAGTCCAGATATTCAATCAGCGCGGTGATGTAGATGAACTGGCTGATGCCGTCCTGGTGCTCGGCGGGTTCCTCCAGGTGATCGCGCTCTTCGGTACGCCCGTAAAGCGGGGCCTCGTCGCGATTGAACAAATAGGTCCCGGCAGCCGCCTGGCCGAACGGTGCCTTGGTCGGCAGCGCGTTCTGGATGAAGGCATGGTCTCCGGTGAGTACGCCGTCCACGCCGCTCACCCGGTTGCTCTCGTCGAACTTTCGCAGCTGGATGCGCAACTGGCCCAGCGGCGTGCCGGTCTCGCCCCCCTCCGCGTCCAGCACCGCGCAATCTTCGCGCAGCGCATCGGTGACGGTGGGGAAAGTCGGGAAGTAGTCCGCGTACTGGTCGACCGGACTCTCCTGGTAGCGAACCTGGTCGACCCGGCTCAGGATGGTACCGTCGTGGGCGTCGATGCTGTACTTGAACAGCCCGAACGGATTCCGCGAGTACTGGTAGAAAGTCCAAGCGAGCCGCGGCGTCTCGCCATCCATGACGACCCGCAGCTCCGGCTGCGCCTCGAGCAGGGGCCCGAGCTGGGACTCGATGGCCTGATAGCCGGCTTCGAGCGCGGTCAGCGCCTCGGTCGGGATGGTCAGAGCACGAGTGGCGAGATCGGTGACGGCGGTGCTGACGGCGGACGCCCCATTGAGGGTTGGCGTCAAGTCGACGCTGAGATCGGGGTAGACCGGTCCGAAGACCGCCCGAACCCGGTTGTCGCCGTCGACCACCAGGCCCAGCCCCGCATCCTGGACGCGCACGCCGTCGACGACCTGGTTGAACCGCAGCAGGTGGCCGCCCAGTGCTTCGCGGCTCAGCCTCCTGTTCAGCTCCAGGTCGGCGAGACCGATGCCGCCCAGCAGGTCGCCGTGCTCTGCGATAAAAGCCATCGCGGCCTCGTCGGCGGAACCGGCGTAGGCCGGTGAGGCGAAGTTGTACATCGCATCGATCGAGCCGGAGGCAAGGTCGAAGCGGACCTCGGCTAGTGGATAGCGGCTCCGGAAGTCCGTTGCTGCCCGCTCCTGCGCTGAGGTGGGCAACGCGGCTGCAACCGCGTCAGTTAGCACATTGCGCTGAAAATTCGGCGCTGGACGGTGTCCAGTTTCCGTCTCGGCGAGAAGGGCATAGGCCGGATTCATTCCGCCCAGGGTTGTGGCGGCCATCGCAGCCGCGGTCAAGAGCAAGCGTGATTTCATTGGTGCAATCCCCTCGAAGGTCGAAAGTGCCAGTGAGGGTGGCGGAGGGCTCCATGGAAAACCCGGGGGTTTTTCGCTCAGGAATGGTGGGGAGAAACCCCCAGGATCAGGGGGTAGAGAAGCTCACGAGTTCCCGCGATTCCGCCTCTTCTGCCGGTACATCTCCCGATCGGCGGATTCCAGCAGCTCCTCCAGGGTGCCGCGTGAGCCTGGCCGGTAGCCCATGACCCCCGTGCTGAACGACAGTCGCCAGGGGGCCGGCGCCTTGCTCTCGATGTCGGCAACCGTTGCCTTGAGCCTTTCAATGGCAGCGCCCGCCTCCTCTTCGCAGGTTCCGGTCATGAATACAACGAACTCGTCACCCCCGAGCCGACCTATCACGTCGGAATCGCGGAAGTTCGTCTTCAGCGCATCTGCGAATCGTTTCAGCGCTCGATCGCCTTCCGCATGGCCGTGGACATCATTGATCTGCTTCAGATTGTCCAAGTCAAAGAAGAACAGGCATGCCGAGCGGCGAAGACGGCGGCAAACACCAATTGCATGGCTGGCAAGCATCATGAATCCGCGCCGATTGCTGAGCTCGGTGAGCTCATCCATGCTGGCGAGCTGGCGGGCGATCAGTTCCTGCTCAGCGAGACTGGCCAGATCATCAAGGAGCCCGATCTCGTCCGCATCCAAGGTACGGATCCTTCTGTCCAGCAGACACAGCATCCCCAGGCGCTGTCCGGTTTCGTCATACAATGGTACGCCCACGTAGAAGCGGATGCCGGGCTCTCCCAGAACCAGTGGGTGACTTGCAGCCGCGCCAATCGTCCGGACATCCGGAACGACCAGGCACTGATCCTCCGGGTTGATCTCGGAGCAGAGTGTTACGTAGATCGATACGCGGCCGGTCGACACCCCTGCCTTGGATTTGGCTCTCTCGCCCGACAGGTTGACCAGGGCGACAGGCACGTCAAAAAGCCGCTTGGCCAGGCGGGTGAGACGATCGAATCGTTCCTCGGCACCGTTGCTGTAAACGGTGTGCATGGCATGAGCCCGGCGAACCTCGTGCTCATTGCGAATCGGTGTGCTTTTCTGCGCGACATTGCGTGCTGTCGCGGGTGGCTGAGGGATCAAGTACATGATCGATCTCGCTTGTGCTCATTGATTTCAGTCTGAGCACACGATCGGGAGCTGCCCACCGGGAAAATCCCCCAGGCCGATCCGAGGTGTTCACTCACACGGGACAAAAAAAGGGCCCGACAAGAATGCCGGGCCCGGGAAGTGCCCCCGTTAGGGGGCCAGGGGGAGGCAGGGCTTAGAGTTCTTCGAAAACGTTTGCCTGCACGCTGATCGTAAACAGCTCGCCCTTGGGGTTGGCGAAGCGGACCGTGCGGGCCTGGCTGGTTTCGCCGGGCTCCCAGGTCTCGTTGCCGATCAGATCGCGATAGTCGAAGGCCGCCGGAGTGGTCCGGCCATTGCCGCCGTTGTCGGCGTTGAGGACTTCGATGGACTCGTCACCGTCGATGGCGATGATCTCGATGCCGACCGGGTTCAGCCAGGTCGTGTCCGAGTCGTTGGTGATCACCAGGTCGACCACGAACTCGCCGTCGCTGAAGCTGGCGGAGGTGATCGACGGGGTGAACGAGCTGCCGCCCAGGGTGGCCGCCACGCGGCGATCCACCTCGATCGACTCCGGATCGGACGGATCGGTGACGTAGGTGCACACCTGACCCGGGTAGTGGGAGATCACGCGATAGGCGTTGTCCCCTTCCGGCGCGTCGCTGATCGACAGCGAGGTCTGACTCGGCGCCAGCTGCGCGATTTGGGTCCACTCCCCGCCGTCGACGCTGCGCTCCACCAGGAACGCGGTCTCGTCGCCGGTACCGATCCAGCTCAGTTCGAAGCTGCCGTCGAAGTCGACGGGCTCGCCTTGCAGGTCGGTGTATTCACCGACGATTGCATTCAGGCTCACCGGATCGGCAGCGCCTGCGCTGTGGATATCGACGGTCAGCGTGAAGCTGGAATCGGCGCCCAGCCAGTTCTCGATCCGGTAGACGTAGGTCCCTTCACCGGCGACCGGCGCATCGATGTGCTCGACGCCGCCCGGGTTGCCGGAGGACCCGATCTGGTTGCCGTCGGGATCGAACAGGACCATGTCCAGATCCGGGTAGGCCGAGTTGGTGACTGCGTCGGCCTCCAGGTGGCCCACCATGCGGAAGGCGCCAGAACCGACTTCAACCGGGATTTCCAGATAGGTGTTCTCGGTACCCAGCGTGTCAGACACTTCCGACGCGCCGGGGCCGATCACGCCATCGAACTCGCGGGTTTCCACGGTCGGACCTGTGCCCACGTCGGGCTGGGAGGTTACGGCGCGGAAGTAAAGCGGCATGCTCAGGGTCTCGGTGCCGTCGGCGCGATCGGCGACCACATACCACTGGAACTCGGCCAGCGACTCGCCTTCGAAGGCGAAGCTGTCGATTTCCAGGCTGGCGGTGAAGCTCGCCTCGCCACCGGCCGGAACGTCGACCACGGACGGGGTGACCAGACCGCGCACCCCGGGCAGGTCCAGG
>JAWVZU010000151.1:0-9608 GCA_033722075.1 Lysobacterales bacterium | reverse complement strand
CGGGACGATGATGACGCTGTCGGCATCGAGCAGCGCCGATGCGACCGAATCGGCGTCTGCCGCCACCATCTCGCCGTCCACCGCGGCGGCAGACGTGGTTTCGCCGCCCCAGCCGCCGAGAATCACGCTGACGAAGGAGCGGTTCATTCCCTTGCACATGATGTAGGAGAGGATCGCACCGGAGGAGCCGACCAGCGCTCCGGTCACGATCAGCAGGTCATTGCCCAGCGTGAAGCCGATGGCCGCGGCGGCCCAGCCCGAGTACGAGTTCAGCATCGACACCACGACCGGCATGTCCGCCCCGCCGATTGCCATGATCAGGTGGCAACCGATCAGGCCGGAAATAATCGCGACAGCAATCATCGTCCATAGACCCGCGCCGTCGAGGTACAGACCCCCGAGCACGAAGCAGGCGACGAAGGCGAGCACGTTCAGCAGGTGGCGGCCCGGCAGGGTGAGTGCTGCGGAGCTCAGCTTCCCGGCCAGCTTGCCGTAGGCGATGATCGAGCCGGTGAAGGTGATCGCGCCGATCAGGATGCCCAGGAAAAGCTCGACCTTGAGGATGCTGAGCTCGGTCGGTGTCTTCTTCGCAATGGTGGCCGCGAAACCGGCCAGCTCGGACACCGTGCCCGCCTCCTTCGCGGCCAGGGCGACATTCATTTCCAGGTCGGCGTTGATGCCGATGAAGACCGCGGCCAGCCCCACGAGGCTGTGGAAGCCCGCCACCAGTTCCGGCATCTGGGTCATCTGCACGCGTTTCGCTACGAACCAGCCGAGGACGCCGCCGATGACGACCATCACCGCAATGGTTCCGTAGGCGCCGACCCCGGGCGTACCGATGGTTGCGGCAACGGCCAGAAGCATGCCGACGATGCCGTACCAGATGGCGCGTTTGGCCTTTTCCTGGTTGGACAGCCCGCCCAGCGCGAGGATGAAGAGTACCGCCGCAACAACGTAGGCGGCTGTGATCAGTCCTTCACTCAACATGGTTCAGACCCCTCAGGAACGCTGGAACATGGCGAGCATGCGGCGAGTCACCAGGAACCCGCCGAAGATGTTCACCGAAGCCATCAGGATCGATGCGGCGGCCAGCCACATCACCGTCTGGTTGCCGGAGGCCACCTGTAACAGGGCGCCCACGATGATGATCGACGAGATGGCGTTCGTGATCGCCATCAGCGGGGTGTGCAGCGAGTGCGCGACGCCCCAGATCACGTGGTAGCCGACGAACACCGCCAGCACGAACACGATGAAGTGTTGCATGAAGCTGGGCGGCGCGATGGAACCGACACCAAGGCAAAGCGCGCCACCGATCGCCAGCATCCAGGCGGTGGTATTGAGCGATTTCTTCAGCGCCGCCGCCTCCCGGGCGGCCCTCTCTTCCGGTGTCTCTTCCTTTGTCTTCGCCTTTGGCGCGGCTGCGGCAATGGCCTTGATCTTGGGCGGTGGCGGTGGCCAGGTGATCTCACCCTCGTGGCACACCAGCGATCCGCGAATCACGTCGTCCTCCATGTCGACCACCGGCTGACCGTTTTTCTCCGGGGTAAGGTCGTCGAGCATGTGGCGGACGTTGTTGGCGTAGAGGTTGGACGCCTGCGTGGCCATGCGGCTCGGAAAATCCGTATAGCCGATGATCGTCACGTCGTTGTCGGTGACGAACTTCTCGTCCGCCCTGGTGAGCGTGCAGTTGCCGCCGCGCTCTGCGGCCAGGTCGACGACGACCGAGCCGGGTTTCATCGCCTGGACCATGTCCTCGGTCCAGAGCTCCGGCGCCGGCCGGTTCGGGATCAGCGCGGTGGTGATGACGATATCCACATCCGGCGCCAGCTCCCGGAATTTCTCCAGCTGCTTCTCGCGAAATTCCGGGCTAGAAGGGGCCGCGTAACCGCCGGTCTCCGCACCGTCCTGCTGCTCTTCCTCGAAGTCCAGGAACACGAACTCCGCGCCCATCGACTCGATCTGCTCAGCCACTTCGGGACGCACGTCGAAGGCGAGGGTGATCGCGCCCAGGGACACCGAGGTTCCGATCGCTGCGAGGCCCGCGACACCGGCGCCGACCACCAGCACCTTCGCCGGTGCGACCTTGCCGGCGGCGGTCATCTGGCCCATGAAGAAGCGCCCGAAGTTGTTGCCGGCCTCGATGACCGCCCGGTAACCGGCGATGTTGGCCATGGACGAGAGCGCGTCCATTTTCTGCGCCCGGCTGATGCGAGGCACCATGTCCATGGCCAGCACGGTCATGTTCTTGGCGTTCATGCGCTCGAGCAGCGCCTCGTTTGCCGCCGGCCAGATGAAGCTGATGACGGTCTTGCCGTCGGGCGCCGCGTCGATCTCGTCCACGGAGGGCTCGCGAACCTTGACGATCACGTCGGCCTTTGCCCAGAGGTCAGCCGCGGAGCCCACGACCTCGACGCCGGCTGCCTCGTAGGCTTCGTCGGTGATCGAGGCGGCCAGTCCCGCGCCGGTCTCCACCAGGCACTCGTAGCCGAGCTTCTTCAGACGACCGGCGCTCTCCGGTGTCAAAGCGACCCGCGCTTCGCCCGGCGCGGTCTCTTTAGGTGCACCTACCTTCATCTACGCGCTCCCTGAAAACTCCATTTCTTCGGGCCAGAACGTAGCCCACCCTGCCGCAAGCAGCAACTTCGGCGACGGATGTTCCACGAAGGAAGCCAAAAATGCAAGGCGACCATAAAATTTTGCTATTTATTTCAATAAGTTGAATTGATCTGGGTCAATATGTCGGTGGTTTCGGGAGGTTACGGGCTATTGCGGGTCAGTGTGAATTTTCCGGCATCCGTCTCCGGTGGTCCGGAATCCTCCTTGACCCTTGCCGACTCGAAAACCCACACTGACGCCGATCTTCAACCACCACTGGAGGGAAAAGTGACCAACCGCGTCTACAAGATCGTTGAAGTTGCCGGCACATCGACTACGGGCACCGACGATGCCGTCAGAAATGCCATTCGCCGTGCGGCGCAGACCCTTGATCATGTCGACTGGTTCGAAGTGGTCGAGACTCGGGGCCACGTCGAGGGTGGCGAGGTGGCTCACTTCCAGGTCGTCGTCAAGGTCGGGTTTCGGCTCGAATAGGCAAGACTGGCGAGCCCGGAGCGAGACTCGCCTTCTCCCGGATCTACGAACTTACCCCGGCGCCGGGGATTACTCGGGCTCGCCGGTCCAGTCGCCGTCGTCCTCGTCATCCTTGGGCCGAATTCCGGTTGAGCGAACCGATCCATGGATTTGCCCACCCTCGTAAACGATGCGCATGTTGTAGACATGCTCGTTATGGGTGACCAGTCCGGTAATCTCACCGTCCTGAACCTGGAGCGCGGTCGCTTCGTTCCAGACACGGTCGCGCTCCCCCATTCCCGAGGCTTGCAGGGTAACGATCGCCCCGTCGGTTCCGATCGCAATGTCAATCTCCAGCGTTCCGCCCGGCAGGACCAGGTCGGTGGTTGCACCAGGCTGGATGGTCCACCTGCCGACAAGCGGCTCGGCCGTTTTCGGAATGGACGCCGGTTCCGCTGGTGCGATGGAAAAACTGCGCGTCTCGGCAGGACAATCCGAATAGGTGATCTCGGCCCGGTACTCGCCGGCCTGCGCAGTCGGAAGGGTCAGCGTGAACCCGGGACTGTCTCGTCCGATTCGAGAGGCAACGATGATCTCGTCATCCGGATCGAACACCTCCACCCACTGGATGCCGCGACATCGACCGGCGGGGAAGAGCAGCGTCACCCCGTCGCGAGCGGATGGAAGCACCAGAACTTCTTCCGTGCCTCGCACCTCGCCGGCAACCGTGTGCGGCGCTCCGGTGATCAACGGCGCGAATTCCGGTTCGGTGTCCATGACCACTCCGCCGATCACCAGCCCGAACAGGAGGGCGGCAGCCGTGTGAAACCATGGAAACGACCGGCGAACCGGGGCGCTGTCCTCGAGCGCGTCTCGCAGGAGCCCCGCCTCCAACACCTGCTTCTGCAGGTGCGGAGAGTCGAGCAACTCGTCGCAGAATGCCTTCTCTTCAGCTTCCGAAAGTCGCCCGGTCAGATAAGCCTCGACCCGGGGGTCGAGATTCAAGTTTGCGTCCTGGTCCTGCATTTCGGGCTCTCCTCGTGCGTCATACGATATCTAGTGTCGCGAGAGAGCAGAATCTCCCTCAGTCGATTTGTTACCATCCTGCATGGTTCAAGGGGATCGGCCCGCAAAGTTCATGATGACGGATTCCTCGGGCACTCGGCATGCCTTCCTGCGGTGCTGGCTGATGGCGTCGCTATTCATGGGATCCGCAGCCACCGGGACAACATGGCCGGTTGATCCGCCCCCGCCCTCCATGGATGAGCCGGTCCTGTGGGTCCTGCAGCGCGGATCCGATATTGCCGTGGAGCTTCGAGACGGGGAGGGCTGGTCAAAGGTCGATCTCCCCAACGGCGCCTGGGGCCTGGAACTGGTCCGCCCCGATGGGGCTGCAGTCCGCATCTGGGATCGGGCAGGTGCGCCTCCCCGCGTCGAGCAGCGCTGGATCGATCTCTCCGAGATCGATTCGCCGACCGCCCGGGCAATTCGCCATTTCATGGACGCCTCCGATGCTTACCTTGCTCATGATGCGGAGAAGGCTCAGGCAGGGTGGGAGCACGCCAGGCGGGCGGCACTGGCCGTGGGCAACGAGGAGTTGGCCCGTCAGGCGGGTTATCTGCGCAGCCTCGCATTGCGACGCTTGGATGCGGCCGAAGAAGCGATGGGCCTGGTCCGGTTGCTGCTCGAACAATCTCGCGGTGACCCTCTGGAGCCCACGCTCAATTACTCACTGGGCAGCACCCTGTTTACCTTGGACCGTTTTGACGAGGCGCAGCCTGTCCTGGAACAGGCGAAGCGCCTGGCCAAGCGCAACGGGGACAGCTATGTGTATGCGGTTGCCGCACGACAGGGCTGCTACGTGATCCACCGGCAACGGGTGGACGACGCAATTGAATGCTATGAGCGGTTGGAAGCAGATCCCGAGTTGCTTCTCCACCGGCACATCCTGGGCACGGTACTGAACGCCCACGCCTCGGCCCTGGAAGACAGCGGACAATTCACCGAGGCCATCGGCCGCTTCGCCGAAGCGATTCGCGTGCTTGGTCAGGCTGGAAGCGAGCGGAGCCGGGTCAACGCGCTCTACAACCTTGCCAATGCCCAGACCCAGGTCGGCGCCTATCTACAGGCCCTGGGAAACCATCTTCAGGCGTTTTCCTACTATCGAGACACCAATCGAATGCGCCAGGTCCGACTGGTATCGGTGGCCATCGCGAATCTCTACCTCCACATGGGCGACCCGGGTCAGGCTGAGGCCTGGTATGAGCACGCGCTCAACTCGCACCAGGCATCGTCGGACCACAATCGATGGGTGAATTTTGCCCGGATCGGCCTGGCCCGCCTCTACCTTTCGCTCGATCGGGTGGATGACGCGGAGTCCATGCTCTCGGAGGTTGCGCCGACGCCGGGCTCGGACCTGGCCGTGGAACTGGGACTTGCCGAGGTCGCGTTGGCTTCAGCGAAGGATACCCTCGACGAATCGTTGCTCGCCGAGACCTGCCGGGCTGCCGAAGAGAGCGGCGATTCGGACCAGCTGGGACGCTGCGCAACATGGCGTGCCAGCTTTGCGATCAGCCAGGGTCAATTCGACCGCGCGACCAAAGTCGTGCACGAAGCGCTGGGTCGCTCGCCCCCGGCTGACGTCTCGATCGAACTGGACTTTCTTGCCGCGCGGGCGATGCTGGAGATGGGTCGCTATGCGAGCGCCCGCAGTCGGGCGACTCGTGTGGCCGAAGCGCTGTTCGAAGTCAGCGCAGCTACGCCTTCCTGGCAGGTGTTCAATCTCGGACAGGCACATGATCGGATCTGGGGCCTGGCACTGGAGGCGGTTCTCGGTGATCCGGCTCTGGACCGCGGCCGGCAGGCGGAACTGCTCTGGACCTTCGACCGGATGCGACGGAATCTCGTGGAGCGGGTTTTCCGGCGCGAGGCCGATCTTTTCAGCGCACCCGGGCTCAGCCTTGCCGAGCTGAACGGCTGGTCCGAAACGCTCCTCGGCGGGGGCGAAATACCCGTTGAAGTTTCCGAGCGTTTATTGCGGATCGATGCGTCCGAAGTCCTCAAGGCCGATATTGCGCCGGCCATTGATTTCGACCTACCCGAAACGCCGACGATCTCCTACTGGGTGGGCAACGAAAGGAGCGTCGCGCTGGTCGCGGACGAAAGCCGTGCGCGTTTCGCCGAGTTGCCGGGACGAGAGCTGCTGGATTCGGCAATCAATGGCACGCTTCAGGCGATTGCCGGCGGCAGTCAGCTCGGATGGGAGCAGCTGGAGGCGTTGATTATCGAGCCGATTGTCGATTTCATGCCGGACGGCGGCGAGCTCAACATCGTTCCCGACGGCTTGCTGGCCATGGTGCCCTTTGAAGTGTTTGCGGTAAACGGTGAGTCGGTCCTGAGTCGCTATGCCATCGCCTACTCGCACGGTACGTCGCACTCCGCCGGCGATCTTTCGTGGCGAGGTTCTGCCAACGCGGCTCTCATGGTCCTGGCCGGCCCGGAGTATGCGGGTGTCCGTCCCTCGCTGGACCAGGCGGTCGGTGAGGTGGAAGTGGCCCGGCGGACCTTCCGGTCCGTGCGTGCGCTGACCGGGCCCCAGGCGACCCGATCGGCTCTCTTGTCGCCGCCGGAAAGTGATGTACCGAATATTCTGCATGTCGCGGCCCATGGCCGTTGGGACCTGGAATCGCCGGCCCACTCCGGCCTCTGGATGGCAGAGCCGAACGGGTTTGTCAGTGCACGCGAGCTGGCCAGTTCTCATTGGCCAACGGACCTGACGGTGCTCACCGCCTGCTCGACCAATGCCGGACGTCTTCGTGACCGCAGCGGGCCGGTGCAATCGGTCGCCCTGGCCGCAATGGTGGCCGGCGCAAAGAATGTGCTGGCGACCAGCTGGGATGTTTCGGATACCGCTGCCTACGCCTTCAGCGAGGCATTCTATTCGGAACTCGTGGCAGGACAGACGGTGCGGGAGGCGACGCGGAATGCGAAGCTCGCGATGCGTGCTGATCCGTTCTGGCAGGCGCCGAAATTCTGGGCGGCTTTTCAGCCGTGGACGCGCTGACCGTCGAAATCTGGGAATCAGGCTAGAGTACCTTCCTAAAACTCTCCTGCGAGCAGACGACCGCATATTCCTTGACCATTTCGATCAGCATGGCACTCAGGAACGTGTCTTCCTGCAGATCGCGATCGTCCAGGATTTCGAGTTCGAATTGCTGGCTGTCCTGTTCCGAAAGGCGTCCCAGCAGGTACTCAAAGGTCTTCATTCGGTGTTCAATCATCCGTTAATCCCAGGGATGGCATTCGTCGTGAGAGGAATTCCCGAAACGCGGCTTTGGCCGAATAGAGACGGCGCGACAGCTGTTCGGAGCTGATGTCCAGACGGGCACAGATCTCTTCTCGCGAATACTCGGAAACAAAATACATGAGCAGGAGATCCCGATGGCCGGACGGGAGTTCATTGAGAAACCGCCGGACCAGCCGTGCGCGAAAACGCGCATCCAGCATCATCCAGGTCGGTGGCATCGGATCGGCGATGTCTTCCATCGGACCGTGCTCACGGCGCTTCTCGCGGCGAAATGCTCCATTGAGGACGAACCGCGCCGTAGACGAAATGAACGAGCGAATGGCGTCGGGCGACCGCGTGTCTCCGGCGCGGATCTTGCGAAGCACGATATCCCAGGTCTCCTGGTAGAGGTCGGCGGCTTCGATCGCGCCCCGCACGCGCCAGCGGGCCAGGATGGCCCAGACACCCAGCGAATAGCGCTCGATCAGCGCCGTCTCGGCCTGCTGATCACCGCTTCGAATGCGCTGGACCAGAGTGGCGTCATCCGGATCGGGCATGGAACTGCTGCTCTTGTTCACGGTTGCAGTTGCGTGTGGCTTGGCTATTAAGGTGTCGCGAGGGAACGAATTCTCGCCTTGCATGAGCGCGCGGACTTGGCGATGCGCCATCAGAACATGACTGTAATCGCTCTGGGGCGCGGGATCATCTGCGGCGGGGGGACTGACTCCGCAGCAGTCTCTCAACCATGCGCAGCGGCTTTGCCAGTCGCCACAGCACCGAACCGCGAACCGCGGCCAGCTTGTCGTCCAGGATCGAGATGTGCCGGTATAGCCGCTTCAGGTGCTGATCCCGACGTGTCAGCAACGTTCGTATCTGTTCTACATCGTCTTCGCTCAATACCCGACCGGCCCGAATGTGGTCCGGCAGATGCCGTTCCACGTAGATCGTCGAATGCGATTTGCCCAGTTCGGATTCCGGGCGAGTCCTGGTGTAGTAGTAAAGGGCGAACGACTTGCGCGACAGGTACCGCCGGTCCTCGGGCAGGTTGATGCGTTCAAACCCGTGCCATGACCATTCGGTGGTCTCGAAAATCACCCCGCGATTGAAGACCGGTGCGACGCGTTTGATCTCGTCCTCCTCCGGGGGCAGTGACGGATCGCGGTGCAGGTCCAGACAGCCGCCCCATGATTCCTCCCACTCCGGGTTGAGATAGACAATGAGGTTCAGGCGCCGATGTTGTCCGGTGATCGGGTGATAGTTGAAATCCACATGGGGATCCAGGTCCTGACCGTGGCGGTTCTCGTGGGTGCCGCCGCCGAAATAGTGGGGGTCATAGAAGAGCTCCGGGATCCCGGTAATGGTCGAAACCAGCGACAGGAATGGTTTGGACCTGGCGAGTCGATCCAGTGTGCGATAGCTGGGGCCAAGACCGGCGACCCGCTCCTGTGTCGATTTGCCCCCAACTCGACCGTCTTCATTGATGGCCGCGGCTTCGTCGAATTTCGGAAACTCGTCCACCAGCGCCTGGGCAAATTCGGGTCGGAAGAACGGCTCGATAACCACGTTGCGAAAAGGATCTCTGCGCTGAAACGCGGTCGCCAGATCCTGGCGTCGTGCCAGCACCTCCGGGTGGAGCACCGCATCCAGTTCCATCAACGGGCTCCTGATCAACTGGAAACCCCATGGTCATCGGCCGGGTAGCCCAGGGTCCCCGCAATTCCCGGCAGGTTCTTCGCCACCCATTCCGGACGGATCGCCCCCCAGTCTTCGATGATGTAAGCGCCGTTCTTGTTGGCCCCGGTGAAGCGGCACTGGATATCGATCTCGCCGAGCGCGGCGATGGTGTCCTGAGCGGTGCGCCGGGGCATGCCGGAGTGCTGCTCGATCAGGGGCACGGTGTTTATGCCGGCCTGGATCAGGTGTGCAACATAGAGGCGACGGTAGAAGCTGGTCTTGGTCTTGCTGGTCATTGGTTAACGATGGCGAGTCTTGTAGGCGACGCTGCGCACGGAAAACGAGACGGGTGGGTCCCCTAGAAATACGAAGGCGAAGGGTGTGAAGAGGGTGCTCAGGTCCGCAGTCTTGAAGTCGTTCAGGTCAATCTCGTAGGTTTGCCACTGATCCGTCAGCACGAGCTCGATCCGAGTCGAGGTTCCGTCCTGCGGATCTCCCGCGTCTTCGATGTTGACGATGACCCGCTCGCCGCCTTGATCGCCCTTCAACTCGATCTGCAGAGTGTCGAACTCGCTGAAAT
>JAWVZU010000150.1:0-9776 GCA_033722075.1 Lysobacterales bacterium | reverse complement strand
CGACCGAATTCACGAGTGCGGTCCACACACGGGAAGCAAGACGCTCATCCGGGTCACCAACGGCGAGGGTTCGAGCGAGCTCTGGGAGCCCTTCAACCGGGAACACGACGATCGCTTCAACATCCACCGGAACCTGTACAAGAGCGCTCTCGGCAACAAGCTCTGCTTCGAGGAGATCAATCCCGATCTGGACCTGGCGTTCCGCTACACCTGGATGATGAGCGCGGAATATGGATTCGTGCGCCGCGCCGAACTCCGGAACCTCGCGGAGCGGGTCATCCAGGTCGAATTGATCGACGGACTCCAGAACCTGCTCCCCGCGCGCACACCTCGCTTCACCCAGACCACCGCGAGCAATCTCGTCGATGCCTACAAGTGGTCCGAGGCCGATGAGGATACGGGGATGGCCTTCTTCAGCCTCTACGCCGGCATTACCGACCGGGCCGAACCCTGCGAATCGCTGCGCGCCACGACCGCGTTCAGTCTCGGCCTGCCGGACGCAGCGGTCCTGGTCTCATCGACCCAGCTGGGCGCCTTCCGGCGGGGTGAGCCCGTGCAGGCCGAACGCCTCAAGCGCGGCATCCGATGCGCCTACTTCAACCATGCCCGGCTCAGCCTGGCAGCGGGTGAACGGCGTGAGTGGTACCTGGTGTCGAACCTCGAACAGAGCCAGGCCCAGGTCGTTTCAATCCGCACCGAGCTGCGTACGCCCGAGAAACTCCAGGAAGCACTGCGGCGCTCCATCGAGGCCGGCAGCGATGACCTCGCCCGAATCATGGCCGGGGCCGATGGATTCCAGGCGACGGCCGAGGAAAACGTCTCGCTGCACCACTACGCAAACGTGCTTTTCAACGTATTGCGAGGCGGCATTTTCGACGATCAATATGCGGTTTCGCGTGAGGATTTCTCGGCAACGGTCCGGCATTTCAACAAGACCGTCTACAACCGAAACCGGGAGTTTCTCGTCGGCCTGCCGGACAAGTTGCAGGTAGCCGAACTTCAGCAGAAGGTCGACGCGACCGGCGATGCCCAGCTACAGCGCCTTGCCTACGAATACCTTCCGATCACCTTCGGGCGGCGGCACGGCGACCCGAGCCGGCCATGGAATCAGTTCGCCATCCGCCTCAAGGATGAGAACGGGGCTCGGCTGCTCTCCTATCAGGGCAACTGGCGGGATATCTTCCAGAACTGGGAGGCGCTCACATTCAGCTTCCCCGGCTTCATCGAGAACGTGATCGCCAAATTCGTCAACGCCTCGACGATGGACGGCTACAACCCCTACCGCATCACCAAGGAAGGCATCGACTGGGAAGTGGAAGAGCCGGACGACCCCTGGAGCTACATCGGCTACTGGGGCGACCACCAGATCATCTACCTGTTGAAGCTGCTGGAACTCTCGGCCCAGTTTCATCCGGCCGAGCTGCACGGGCTGCTGCGCAAGCCGATCTTCAGCTACGCCAACGTGCCTTATCGCATTCGCCCCTTTGAAGCACTGCTCGAGAATGCCAAGGCCACCGTGGATTTCGACCTGACTGCCGCAGAGCGGGTCGACGAGCGAGTTGCGAGCATGGGCGCGGACGGCAAACTGGTGCTGGACCGCGACGGCAACGTCTACCAGGCCAACCTGCTGGAGAAGCTGCTGGTCCCCATGCTGGCCAAGCTCGGCAACCTGGTGATCGACGGTGGAATCTGGCTCAACACGCAGCGGCCCGAGTGGAATGATGCCAACAACGCACTGGTCGGGCATGGCCTTTCCATGGTCACGCTCTACTATCTGCGGCGCTACCTCCGGTTCCTGCAGGACCTGCTGGCCGACGAAGCGGACACCTTCGAAGTTTCGACTGAAGTTCGCGACTGGCTGACCGACACGGCCGCGGCATTGCAGGAGTGCCGGCCGCTGCTGAACGGCAAGCGCATCGATCCGAAACAGCGAAAGCAGATGCTCTGCGCGCTGGGAGAAGCCGCCGGTCGCTACCGGCAGCGCATCTACGAGCAAGGCAGCTTCTCGGGACGAGTTACGATCGGGATGGATCAGCTATCCGATCTGCTGGACTCCGCCCTGGCGGCGGTCGACAACAGCATCGCCACGAACCGGCGCGGCGACGGTCTCTACCATGCCTACAACCTGCTCGCCCTGGACGAGGCCGGTGTGGAGGTCGATTCGCTTTATCCGATGCTCGAAGGACAGGTCGCCGCGCTCAGTTCAGGTGCGCTCTCACCGGCGGAAACCGTCGACGTGGTGGAAGCCCTGTTCGCCAGCAGTATCTACCGACCGGACCAGGCCAGTTTCATGCTGTATCCCGACCGGGAACTCCCCGGCTTCCTGGAAAAGAACCGGGTGCCGCCGGATCAGGTCGCGGAAATCCCGCTGCTGCAGCGCATGCTGGACTCCGGCGACGAGCGGATCATCCTCCGGGATGCGGATGGGATCCTTCGCTTCAACTCGCGATTCTCCAACCAGGGGGATCTGCAGCAGGCTCTGGACGAACTTCTCGCGGAACCCGGCCTCGACCTGGAAAACGCTCGGCAGGATATCGCGACGCTGTATGAAGCGGTCTTCAACCACAAGGCCTTCACCGGACGATCAGGAACGATGTTCGGCTTCGAGGGCTTGGGGTCCATCTACTGGCACATGGTTGCCAAACTGCTCCTCGCGGTCCAGGAGAATTATTTCGCGGCCCTGCGCGAGCAGGCCGATCCCGGCGCCATCAGGCGCCTCGGGGAGCTCTACTACCGGATCCGCGCTGGCATCGGCTTCAACAAGACGCCCGAGGAATACGGCGCGTTCCCCACGGACCCTTACTCGCACACGCCAAAACACGCAGGCGCCCGCCAGCCGGGCATGACTGGCCAGGTCAAGGAAGAGGTGCTGACGCGCTTCGGCGAACTCGGGGTTCGGGTCGAAGGCGGGGTCGTTCGCTTCGAGCCTGCCCTCCTGCGTCGCCGGGAATTCCTGAGCCGGGCGCGCGATTTCTGCTTTCTGGGTGTCGACCAGGAGTGGCATTCGGCCACCATTCCGGCCGGCGCCATCGGCTTCACCTGGTGCCAGGTGCCCGTCTCCTATCGGCTCAGCGCGGAAGAACGGGGGATCACCGTCACCCGCGATGACGGGACAGAGGAGAAGCTGGACGGACTGGCACTCTCCGCGGACCTCAGTTCCGAGTGGTTCGAGCGATCGGGTGCCATTCGCGCCGTCGAGGTGCGGTTCCCGGCGGATCTGCTTTTCCGGGATTGAGCCGGATGCTCTGCCGCAAGTGGATTCTCTCCTTGTGGTGCGTGCTCCTGATGGCGCTGATGTCCTGCACCGGACACAACCCCGACAGCCTCCAGGAGGAAGATGACCTGGTCTGGGCAGTCAACATCGGCGGGCCCGAGCTTCTGGCCAGCGACGGCACCCACTACACCGCGGAAACATCGGTGACCGGGGGACGAATCGGTCATATCGAAGAGGTCAAGGGATCCCAGGACGAGGCCCTCTATCAAACGTACCGATCGGGTGCGATCCGGATCGATCACCCCCTCCCCAACGGTCTGTACGACCTGACGTTTCATTTCGCGGAACCTGACGACGTCCAGGCCGGAGACCGGGTCTTCGATGGGTGGGCTGAAGGTCAACGGGTTTTCGAGGATCTCGACGTCATGCTGTTCCGGGACGGAAAGATCCGGTCCGCCCTGTCAGTGACCATCCCGGACGTCACCGTCGAGGACGGCAAGCTTGATCTTCACTTCGAGGCATCCCGGGGGGACCCGGTCCTCAGCGCGCTCGCGGTTCGTCGTCCCCATCGGCCCGCTTCCGGCTGGGAGCTCGTCTGGCGTGACGAGTTCGATACGGAGGGACCGCCGGACCCGGACAAATGGAACATCGAGGAATGGGAACCCCGCCGCGTCAATGACGAGGACCAGGCCTACACAAACCGGCCCCGGAACGTGCGCGTCCGGGATGGTCACCTGATCATCGAAGCCCATCGCGAAGACTATGGGGAAGCGCGCTACACCTCCGCGCGCATCCAGTCCAGCGGCAAGGGCGATTTTCTCTACGGCCGGATCGAGGTGCGGGCGAAACTACCCCGGGGACAGGGCACGTGGCCTGCAATCTGGATGCTTCCCTCGAACCCGTTCACCTACGCGACCACCTGCTCCGACGATGCGAACTGGCAGGGTAGCAAGGACTGCGATGCGTGGCCCAACTCCGGCGAGATCGACATCATGGAGCATGTGGGCTACCAGATGAACCACGTCCACGGCACGGTGCATACGAAGGCCTATTACTGGTTCCACTGGAATCAGCGCAAGGGGCGCGTCCTGCTGGACGACGTCGCGGACGCATTTCACGTCTACGCACTGGAATGGACGCCGGAGCGGATCGACATTCTTGCCGACGATACGCTCTATTTCACCTACATCAATGAGGGGACCGGCTGGGAAGCCTGGCCCTTCGACCAGCCCTTCCACCTGATCCTGAACATCGCCGTTGGAGGCATGTGGGGGCGGGCCGGCGGACCCATAGACGATTCGATCTTTCCGCAGCAGATGCTCGTGGATTACGTCCGGGTCTACCGGGCAACCGGAGGAAAATGATGTCCAATGCCTACTACCGGCCGCTCTCCCTGGCCGGCAGAGACCTTGTCGGCCTGTCCGAGACCCAGCTGCGCGCACTGGTCCGTGAATTGCTGGATCGCGGCATCCACGGCCTGTCCTTCAGCCCCTACCTCCAGGGACAGGGCCCGGGGACGAGGCTCAGTGAAGCGCAGATTCGTGATCGGCTGGCCCTTGTCGAGCCCTACGTTCAATGGATTCGTTCGTTCTCCTGTACCGAGGGCAATGAACTGATTCCCGGGCTGGCGAAAGCGGCGGGGCTCAAGACCATGGTCGGCGTCTGGCTCGATGACGATCACGCCACCAACGAAGAGGAACTGGCGAACGCCATCGAAGTGGCCCGCGCCGGCCATGCCGACATCCTCGCCGTCGGCAACGAAGTGCTGCTGCGCGAAGACCTGCCGGAAGACCAGCTCATCGAATACATCGAGCACGCTCGCGAGGCCTGCCCAGGTGTCGAGGTCGGCTATGTCGATGCCTATTTCAAGTTCGAGGATCATCCCCGCGTGACCGCGGCCTGCGATGTCGTCCTGGCCAACTGCTATCCCTTCTGGGAAGGCTGCCCTGCAAGATTCGCCCTGCTCTACATGAAGGAAATGTATCGCCGTGCGGTGCGCGCCGCCGATGGGAAGCGGGTGATCGTCAGCGAGACCGGGTGGCCCAATATCGGGACGCCCACCGATGGGGCAGTTCCCTCCACGGAGAGCGCCATTCGCTACCTCCTGGAAACCTATCGCTGGGCCGAGGAAGACGCCGTCGAGGTGATCTATTTTTCGGCCTTCGACGAGGCCTGGAAGGTCGACAAGGAAGGTGACGTCGGCGCATTCTGGGGGCTCTGGGACAAGGACGGCCACATGAAGTACATCTGACCCGTGAAACCGATGATCCGAACCACGAAACGAATCGCCACCCTGACTATAGCCCTGCTGCTGAGCCTGCCCATGTCCTGCACAACGATGCAATTCCACCAGCCCCCCGAGGCGCTGATCGAAGGCCAGGTCATGGCCGTCGCCTACTCGGGCTTCCGGGAAGGCCAGCACCCGGACCGGGGCGATGGAGCGGTCAATCCGAGCGAGGAGGAGGTCCTCGAGGACCTGCAGATTCTGGTGGATCACGGCTTCCGGCTGATCCGCATGTACGACTCGGGGGTCAACACGGCCATGACGCTGGAACTGATCCGTCGCCATGGCCTGCCCCTGAAGATGTTGCTCGGCATATGGCTGGACGCCGAGATCAGCAACCACGAGGGCTGTCCCTGGCTGGATGAACCGATCCCGGAGCACAAGCTGGCTGAGAACCGCCTGAAAAATGCGGCGGAAATCCGGCGCGGCATTGCCCTGGCGAATGCCTATCCAAACATCGTCACCGCGGTCAATGTCGGCAACGAAGCGCTGGTCTCCTGGAACGATCACATGGTGCCGCTGGACCAGGTGATTCGCTACGTCCGCGAAGTGAAAAGCGCAATCGAACAACCCGTCACCGTCGCCGACAACTACGAATGGTGGATTGCCGACGGTGCGCCGCTGGCCGAAGAGGTCGATTTCCTCGGTGTCCACACCTATCCCGCCTGGGAGGAAAAGACCATCGACGAGGCGCTGGCCTACACGATCGAGAACATCCAGGGCGTGCGCACGGCCCTGCCGGACAAGCCGATCGCCATCCTCGAGGGCGGGTGGGCCACGACCGCTTCGGAGTTCGGCGAGCGCGCCAGTGAGGCCAACCAGCTTCGCTACTATCGTGAAGTGGCCGACTGGGCCGATGCGGCAAACATCACCTTTTTCTTTTTCGAAGCCTTCGACGAGCCCTGGAAAGGGGACCCGAACAACCCGGCGGGCGCAGAGAAGCACTGGGGCCTGTGGCGGGTCGACCGAACCCCCAAGGCGGTCGTCCAGGAACTGGAGACCGGCGAGGCACGCTGACCGATTCCCTGCCCGAACCGGATCAGGCCGGCTCGGGCTGGGTGGTCCCCCGTCGCGCCTCGAGTTGGGTTCGAACCTCGCGGGCCTTCTCCTCGGTGATCGAGAAGCTGGCGATGGCCCAGACGGCGATGGCCGACGCGATGAACGGAACAAACGCATCAAAGAACCGCATCAGGAAGATCGTGTCGGCGGTCTGCTGGCCTTCCAGGGCCACGTCGAAGCCGGTTGCATTGAGCATGAAGCCGCCCGCAGCCAGCGCCGCGGCCATGCCCAGCTTGACCATCCACCAGAAGATCGACCCGTACATCCCCTCGCGGCGCTTGTGGGTGTTGAGCTCGTCCATGTCGACGACATCGGCGATCATCGAAGGCATCAGGGTAAACAGCCCGCCCAGCCCGAAGGCGATCAGCGGCGCCGGCAGGATCACCAGCCAGGGGATTTCCGGGTTGTAGCAGAACCATTTCGATACATAGCCCAGCATCGACATGCCGATGGCCAGGAAAAAAGCCCGTCGTTTGCCGATGCGCGTACCCAGCCAGGTCACCAGCGCGATCACGCAGAAGGTCGCGATGGATTGAACCGTTCCCGCGTACCCTGCGTACCGGGCACCCTCCACCTGATCGCCCCCGAAGACGTAGTAGATGATGACGTAGAACTGGAAGGAAGAGACCATCATGAAGCCGTTGAACACGAGGAAGGTCGCCACGCACAGCTTGAGGAAAGGCCTGAACTTGATGGTGATGACAAAGCCCCGTACAAACTCGAGGATATTTCGGACGACGACGCCGTGAACGTGCTTCACAACCGCCTGCTCGGCAGCAGCAACATCCTTGAAACGTTCCCGCAGGAAGATCGCCGGCAGCACGCCCACCACGATCGTCAGCACACCGATCGCAATGGCCAGCCCGGCCGCGCCTTCGACCATATCGCCGAACAGGGGTTCGTACTGCATGATGAACAGGAACCAGGGCGCAATCAGGTAGGGCAGCTGCCCCATGAAGTTGGCCATGCCCATGAGCCGCGTGCGCTCGTGATAGTCGGGCGTCAACTCGTAGCCCAGGGCCACCCAGGGCGTGGCGAACATCGTGTAGGCCAGGTAGAAGATCAGGGAGCCGATCAGGAAGAACCAGAAGTAGAAGTTCTCGCTCTGCCCGGCGGGCAATTGCCACAGCAGGGCATAGATCACGCCGGCGGCAATCGCGCCGATGAAGATATAGGGGCGGCGTCGCCCCCAGCGGCTTCGCGTTTCGTCCGAGATGAAGCCCATCAACGGATCGGTGATGGCGTCGGTCAGTCGAGGTATTGCGCTGAGCAGTCCCACCAGGGCCGGGTTCATGCCAAGCCCCAGGTTCAGGACGATCACCATGCCGCCGATGGCCGCGCCCAGCATGTTGTTCACGAACGCCCCCAGGCCGTAGATCAGCTTCTGGGGCAGCGGAATTCGATCCTGGGGCGCCGTCTGGTAGTGTCTAGCGGTATTCATCGGCGACTCGCCCCTGCTTTTTCTTGGTTTGATCGACCCGCGGCTGGCTTGACGCTGATCTGCTGGCCCTGTATACAATGCCAAAATGACAGCGTTGTCAATAGCTCGCCTTCTGGGGATAACCATGTCGCTGACTTTTGCCGACCCCTCCGCTGCAATGGGAGCGGAAGAGGAAGCCGCCCTGGAGTCCCGGATCAACGAACTCCTGGGCCGCATGACCCTGGACGAGAAGATCGGCCAGATGCGTCAGATCCACGCCGACCACGATGAACTGCCCGCGGACCTGCGAAGCGAGATCGCCGCAGGCCGCGTCGGCTCCCTGATCAACGCGGTCAATCCGGAGATGACAAACGAGGCACAACGCGTCGCCCGGGAAGAATCCCGCCTCGGCATCCCGCTACTGATCGGTCGCGACGTGATCCATGGATTTCGCACGATCTACCCCATTCCCCTGGGACTGGCCGCGACCTTCGATCCATCGCTCGTCGAGGCCACCGCCAGGGCCGCCGGCGAGGAGGCCGCCTCCAAGGGTATCAACTGGACTTTTGCGCCCATGATCGACGTCACCCGGGATCCGCGCTGGGGGCGCATTGCGGAATCGCCGGGCGAGGATCCCTACCTGGCCTCGGTCCTCGCCGTGGCGATGGTGGATGGATTCCAGGGCGACGACCTGAGCGCCCGGGACACGATCGCCGCCTGCGCCAAGCACTTTGCCGGCTATGGCGCCAGCGAAGCCGGCCGCGACTACAACACGACCAACATCCCGGAGAACGAGCTTCGCAATGTACACCTGGTGCCTTTCCACGCTGCGGTGCAAGCCGGCGTCGCCAGCATCATGGCTTCCTTCAGCGACCTGAACGGCGTCCCGGCGACGGGGAACCGCTGGCTGTTTCGCGACGTGCTGCGCCGCGAGTGGGGCTTCAAGGGAATGACGGTGAGCGACTGGGCCTCGATCCCGGAACTGGCCGACCACGGGTTTACCGAGGACGACCGTGGATCGGCGCTGGCGGCCTTCGGCGCCGGAATCGACATGGAAATGGCGACGACGACCTACCAGACTCATCTGCCGGAGCTCCTCGCGGAAGGCCTCATCGATGAGGAAACGCTCGATGCGATGGTAGCCAACATCCTCCGACTGAAGCTGCGCCTGGGCCTCTTTGACCGCCCCGCCGTCCCACCGATGGAGCCGGACCCCGCCACCAGCCAGCACCTAGAACTGGCCAGGCGGGCAGCGCTGGAGAGCCTGGTCTTGCTGAAGAACGACGAAAACCTCCTGCCGCTCGATCCCGAAGCCGTCGGCTCCGTTGCGGTGATCGGCCCGCTGGCGGACTCGCCCCCCGATCAGCTGGGCACCTGGATCTTCGACGGTGATCGCTCGCTGGCCGTGACCCCGCTGCAATCCCTGCGTGAGCTCAGCGACGTCGAGATCAATTACGTCAGGACCCTGGAAACCAGTCGCAGCCGCGACCAGGGCGCGTTTCAGGAAGCCATCGACGCGGCCAATCGATCAGATGTCGTACTGCTCTTCCTCGGCGAGGAGGTCATCATCACCGGCGAGGCCCACTCGCGGGCCGACATCCGCCTCCCGGGGGCCCAGGAAGAACTGATCCACGCGCTCGGGAAGCTCGGCAAGCCCGCAGTGTTGGTCATCCTGGCAGGGCGACCGCTGGCGCTGCAGAATATCGTCGACGCGGTGCCTGCCCTGCTCTATGCCTGGCACCCCGGGGCGAGTGGCGGGCCCGCCATTGTCGATGTACTGTTCGGCATGGAATCACCGT
>JAWVZU010000149.1:0-9823 GCA_033722075.1 Lysobacterales bacterium | reverse complement strand
TCACCGCGCTGGCCGACATGCTCAAGGAGCACGAACAGGTCAGCCTGGTATGCGACGACATCTACGAGCACATCTACTGGGGCCAGGACGCGCTGGAGAACATGCTGCAGGTCGCACCGCAACTGCGAGAGCGGACGGTCCTGGTCAACGGCGTATCCAAGGCCTATGCAATGACCGGCTGGCGCATCGGCTACGCTGCGGGTCCGGCGCACGTGGTTACCGCCATGCGCAAGGTCCAGAGTCAGAGCACCTCGAACCCCTGCTCCATATCGCAGGCCGCGGCGGTTGCCGCACTGAACGGGCCCCAGGATGGCATCGTCGCGATGACCGAGGCCTTCAGGCAGCGCCACGATTTCGTGGTTCACCAGCTCAACGCCATGGACGGAGTTTCCTGCCTCCCCGCCGACGGCGCTTTCTACGCGCTGCCGAGCTTCGAGGCAGTGATCGAAAGGCATCCGTCCGCTGCGGACGACGTCGAACTTGCCGGCATTCTCCTCGAGGAAGCGGAAGTGGCGCTGGTCCCGGGCACCGCATTCGGCATCCCGGGACATCTGCGCCTGTCCTACGCCACGTCGATGGACAACCTGCGCGCGGCGATGGACCGTCTGGCCGATTTCGTCGCAGGTTGCTGACGAATCCCGCGATCGGAAATTTCCTACACGACGCATGGAAGATCTCCGCTGGCCGGCGGAAGCGTACTCCCGTAGCTTGAAGACACGCCGGGCGACCAGGGAACGGTCGCCGGCTTCCAACTATCGGGAGATCGAACATGCAAGGGAATGCAGTCCATTTCACGCCCCTGCCGAAGCAGCAGGGATTCACCCTCTACGAAGCGCTGGTGTCCGCCACGATCCTTTTGATCCTGGTGGGCTTTGCCGCGCCGGCCTTCGAGCAGTTGTCCAACCGGACCGAGCTCAATGGAGAATTCAATGCGTTGCTTACGGCCATCAACCGGGCCCGGGCCCTGGCGGTCGACTCAGCCAACCGGGTGGTTCTGTGTCCGGCCGATGATGAAGGCACCGCGTGCCGCGAGGAGCCGCACTGGCACCAGGGATGGATCATGTTTGCGGATGATAATCATGACCGCGAGCGGGACGCCGACGAGATCATCTACGAACGGAGCATGCCCATGACCAGCGGAAACACGGCGACTTCTTCCAGATACCGGCGCCGCATCGGCTTCATGCCCACCGGCACCGCGTTCGGCTCCAACGTGACGATCCGCCTCTGTCCAGCGGACGGGACGACCCAGCCACGCGCAATCATCATCTCCAACGTCGGCCGCCCGCGCACCGAGACCATCCCGGCCAGTGCCTGTGCCGGTTTGACAGGCACCTGAACGCCGCAAATACTGGATCGATGGAAAGCTCGCCTAATGGCCCGCCTCAGCGAACGTCGCTGCCTGCCGTCATGGCGGCCGCGCTCGCGGTGACGGCGACCGCGCTGCAGATCCGTCTGCGTGGTGTCAAGACGAGCTGTGGCGCCGCGCTGGAGGCCGCCCGCGGCAAGGTGGCGGCGTCGGAACAGGCCTGGCTGCGCCGGCAATGGCGGGCCGTGGCAGCGACCCGGAGGCTGCCCTGGTCAACCTGCCTCACCCGCTCGCTCACACTCTGGCGGCGCGCCCGGCGTCACGGGCTAACCGGGCGTCTCTGCCTCGGCGTGGCCCGACGAAACCCCTTCGAGGCCCACGCCTGGGTGGAATTCGACGGACTCGTCCTGGGTGTCCAGGACGGCCCGCCGCGATCAGAAGACGAAGGCTTCGTTACTGCCCGACGCTGATCAGCTCGACATCGAACACCAGCGTGGAGTTGGGTCCGATCGTCTCACCCATGCTGCGCCCACCGTAGGCCAGATCGGACGGAATGTAGAAGCGGAACTTGGAGCCCTCGGGCATCAGCTGCAGTCCTTCGGTCCAGCCCGAGATCACCCGGTTGAGGGCAAAGGTCGCCGGTTGTCCGCGGTCCACGGAGCTGTCGAACTTGGTCCCGTCGATGAGCGTTCCGGTGTAGTGCACGGTCACCGTGTCCTCCGCGCTGGGCTTGGCGCCCTCGCCCATCTCGATCACTTCGTACTGCAGACCGCTGTCGGTGGTCATCACGCCTTCGCGCTCGGCATTCCGGGCCAGGAATGCCTCGCCTTCCTGCTTGTTGCGCTCGGCCGCTTCCGCCAGCTCCTTGCGACGCTCTTCCTGCTTCTGGGCGACCAACGCCTGCTGCTGCTGATTGAATGCGTCCCGAATCTCGGCCAGCCGCTCATCACCCAGCGCGTTCTCGTTACCCGCCATGGCATCCTTGAGCGCCTCCATGAACCGGTCATAGTCCAGCTCGACTTCCATTTCGGTCAGCCGACCGCCGACGTCATAGCCCAGCATATAGCTCAGATCCGACTGGTCGATTTCCTGCGCCCAGAGGGCTCCCGACGCCGCCATGAGGGCAGCGCTTGCGACAATTCTGGTGATCATTACAACCTCACAAGTGGATGAGGCTGCGTATTGTGGACGCGCAGGTGCCTTAATTCAAACCTCTGCGAGGTTTCATCACACCGCCGCTACCCGTACAATACGCGCCTTTTTTCGAGGGATGGACCCGATGTCGATGATTGAACCTCACGGCGGACAGCTGGTTGATCTGGTTGCACCGCGCGACCAGGCCGACCGGCTGAAGCAGGAGGCCAACGAATACCCGGTCTGGTCGCTGACCGCCCGCCAGCTGTGCGACCTGGAAATGCTGATGACCGGCGCCTTCTCGCCGCTGACCGGCTTCCTCGCCCGTGCCGATTACGACCGGGTCGTGTCCGAAATGCGTCTGGCCGACGGCACCCTCTGGCCGATGCCGGTCACCCTGGACGTGACCGAGGAATTCGCCGGAGAACTGGACGGGGCCGATCACCTGACACTTCGGGATGCCGAGGGCGTTGCCCTGGCCATCCTCGACATCGAGGAGGTCTGGACGCCCGACCGGTCGCATGAGGCGCGCGAGGTTTTCGGCACTGAGGACGATACCCATCCCGGCGTCCATCAGCTGCTGAACCAGGGCAACAGCGTCTATGTCGGAGGCCGGATTCGCGGCATTACCCGACCGACGCACTACGATTTCCGCCACCTGCGCAAGACGCCGGCCCAGTTGCGCGAGGAATTCGACCGCCTCGGCTGGAGCCGCATCGTCGCCTTCCAGACGCGCAATCCGATGCATAGGGCCCACCAGGAACTGACCTTCCGGGCAGCCCAGGAAGCCCAGGCCAACCTGCTGATCCACCCGGTAGTGGGACTCACCAAGCCAGGTGACATCGATCACATGACGCGAGTCCGCTGCTACGAAGCGCTGCTGGAACGGTTCCCGGCCCAGACCACCACGCTCAGCCTGCTGAACCTGGCGATGCGCATGGGCGGGCCCCGCGAGGCATTGTGGCACGCGATCATTCGCAAGAATCACGGCTGCAGTCACCTGATCATCGGCCGTGACCACGCCGGTCCGGGCAAGGATCGCGACGGCATCGATTTCTACGGTCCCTACGACGCCCAGGACCTGGTTCAGCAACACCAGGCCGAGCTCGGCATCGAAATGGTGCCCTTCAAGGCCATGGTCTACGTTCAGGACCGGGCCCAGTATGTCGGCATCGATCAGGTCCAGGAAGGCGAGACCGTGCTCAACATTTCCGGGACGGAACTCCGCCGACGCCTCCAGGAAGGTCTGAGCATTCCGGAATGGTTTTCCTATCCGGAGGTCGTCGAGGAACTGCGGCGCAGTTATCCGCCACGCTCGCGCCAGGGCTTCACGGTGTTCTTCACCGGCCTCTCGGGTGCCGGCAAATCGACCATCGCAAACGCGCTGATGGTCAAGCTGATGGAAATCGGCGGCCGCCCCGTGACGCTGCTCGACGGCGACATCGTGCGCAAACACCTCTCGAGCGAACTCGGCTTCTCCAAGGAGCATCGCAACATCAACGTCCTTCGAATCGGCTTCGTGGCCAGCGAAATCACCAAGAACGGCGGCGTGGCCATCTGCGCACCGATCGCGCCCTACCGCTCCACCCGGCGTGAGGTGCGCGACATGGTCAGCCCGCTCGGTGGCTTCATCGAGATCCACGTGTCGACGCCGTTGGAAGTGTGCGAGGAGCGGGATCGCAAGGGGCTCTACGCCATGGCCCGGGCCGGCAAGATCAAGGAATTCACCGGGATCAGCGATCCCTACGAAGAACCGGAAACGCCGGAACTGCGCATCGATACGTCGGAATGCCCGCCCGACGAGGCTGTACAGCGCATCATCCTCAAGCTCGAGCAGCTGGGGCTGATCAGCATCCAACGCTAGAGGGTCACCTCGAGCCGGCCATGACTTCCGTCACGTTGAGCTTTGCTGCCTACGGGTGTTATAGTTCACTACAACACCCAATCGGTAACGGTGCGAACCATGCAACGCCAACGGAACATCCTTCGAGTACTGCTCTCGATCATGGCGGCCCAGGTCGCGGCAATGAGCATCATGATCGGTGCCGCCGCGCTGGTCGTGGAACGCCCGTCCGCGGAATCGGAAGCAACCGCCGACCTGACCGCCAGTTCGGAACCCGCCCGGGCCGACTGCAAGCGACGCAGCGCGCTGGATCTGATCGTTTTCTGAAAGCGCTGATGCAGACGAAGTGGAACGATAGCCAGCCGATCTACGTCCAGCTTCGAGAACACGCCGTCGACATGATCCTCGACGGGGTTCTCGGTGAGGGTGATCCTTTGCCGTCCGTGCGCAAGGTCGCCGCGGACTTTCAGCTCAACCCGATCACCGTTTCAAAGGCCTACCAGTCCCTGGTCGATGACGAACTGGTTGAGCGACGGCGGGGCCTGGGGATGTTCGTGCGCAAGGGTGCCAAACAGGCACTGCTGAAAGCGGAGCGCGACAAGTTCCTGACCGAGGAATGGCCGCACCTGCGGGATCGCATCCTCCGTCTGGGGCTGGACCCGGAAAAGCTGCTGGGCGGCATAGAACAGGATTGAAGGGGAGACATTCATGTCGGTAATCGTCAAAGCGCGGGGTCTGACCAAGACCTACGGCAAGTCCGTTGCGCTGGATAACGTGGACTTCGACGTCGAGGCCGGTCGCATCGTGGGACTCATTGGTCCCAACGGCGCCGGAAAGACCACCGCTCTCAAGGCAGTGCTCGGCCTGACCAGCTTCGGCGGCAGTCTCGAGGTGCTGGGCCTGGATCCCATGAAACAGCGTCACAGGCTGATGAAGGACGTCTGCTTCATTGCCGATGTGGCCGTCCTGCCGCGCTGGATCCGCGTCAACCAGACGCTCGACTTCGTCGAAGGGGTGCACCCGAAGTTCTCGCGCGAGAAGGCGGCTCATTTCCTGAGCCGGACCAAGATCAAGCCGCGCAGCCGGGTCAAGGAACTCTCCAAGGGCATGATCGCGCAGCTGCACCTGGCGCTGGTCATGGCGATCGACGCCCGGCTGCTGGTTCTCGACGAACCGACCCTGGGGCTGGACATCATCTACCGCAAGGAATTCTACAGCAACCTGCTGAATGACTATTTCGACGGCGAGCGAACCATCATCATCACCACCCACCAGGTCGAAGAGGTCGAGCACATCCTCACCGACCTGATGTTCATCAACGACGGAAAAATTGTCCTCAACACCAGCATGGACGAGGTTCAGGAACGCTTTACCGAGGTGATGGTCGGCCCCGACCTGGTGGAGGAAGCCCGGGCCATGAACCCGATCTACGAACGCGAAGTCTTCGGCAAGATCGTGTTCCTGTTTGACGGCGCCGATCCACGCCAGCTTGCGGAACTGGGTGAGCGCCACAACCCCAGCGTCGCCGACCTGTTCGTGGCGACCATGAAAGGAGCGGAAGCATGAAGGCATTCGTGACCCTGATGCGCCGCGAGTTCTGGGAGAACCGGGGCGCTTTTCTGACCACGCCCCTGGTCGTGGGCGGGCTGTTGATCTTCTTCGCGCTCCTGACCATCTCCGGCGCCGCCGTGCTGGTCGAAAAGGTCAATGGCCAGGAATTCATGATCGCCCAGGCCGTCGAGCAGCTGAAGACCGTGGATCCGAGCCGCCTGGAGCTGGTGTGGGACGCGAACCTGTTCGGGCTCTCTGCCCTCTTCAACGGCGTGCTGTTCTTCGTCGTATTCTTCTACCTGCTCGGGGCACTCTACGACGACCGCAAGGATCGCAGCATTCTGTTCTGGAAGTCTCTGCCGATCTCGGACACGCAGACCGTGATGTCCAAGCTGACCGCGGCGGCGATCATGGCCCCGCTCCTGACGCTGGGCGCCATGGCCGCGACCCAGATCGTGCTCCTGCTGATCGCGACCGTTCTCCTGTGGCATGCGGATATCGGCGTCTGGGACTATCTCTGGGGTCCCGCCGATCCGCTCTACGTCTGGTCGCTGCTGCTGGCCGGCTACGTGGTCCACGCGTTGTGGATGGCGCCGATCTGGGGCTGGCTCCTGCTCACCTCGGCCTTCGCCCGCGGCAAGGCGTTCCTGTGGGCGGTCGTCCCGCCGATCATGGTCGGGCTGTTCATGAGCTGGTTCCGCATTACCCAGTATCTTCGCTTCGACGACCATTGGTGGTGGAAGCTGCTGGGGGAGCGCCTGTTCGGCGGGGTACTCCCGATCGCCATGAGCGTCGGTGACGACCAGGCGCAGGTCGGCATCGTCGGCTTCTCCCAGCTCGAGCGGGTCGACGACGGTTCGCTGCCGATCTCCTTTGCGGCCCTGGTTCGGCGCTTCTCCGATGCGGACCTGTGGTGGGGCCTGGCGATCGGCGCGGTGTTCATCACCGGGGCGATCTTCATCCGCCGCTATCGCGACGACACCTGACCCCACCAGAGGTTGGACCTAGCGCCGTCCCCGCTGCCGCAGCGACTGCGGGGTATAGTCGGCTGGTTCGGTCTTGAAGTTGAAGTCGTTCACGATCTCCTGGTTGTCGAGGCCGACCGCGATGTACCGGCCCGACTGCAGGTCATGGTGGGTCTCGATCGTCGACCAGAAGGTCGGCACTTCGTAGTAGTTGATGCTGTGCGCCTCGGAGAATCGCCACAGGTTTCCGCGCGAATCATAGTGATCCGCCAGCAGGATCTGGTAGCTGTCCTCGTCCAGGTAGAAGGTGCGGCGCGGATTGATATGCCGGACCCCGCTCTTCAGGTTGGCGTCTACGATCCAGATCCGGTGCAACTCATAGCGCATGTAGTCCGGATTGAGGTGGCCGGGTTTGACCATATCGTCGAGATTGACCTGGTCGCTGTGCGCCTTGTAGGAGTTATAGGGCACATACATTTCCTGCTTGCCCACGAGACGCCATACGTAACGGTCCAGCGCACCATTGAACATGTCCGTCATGTCGTTCGTCCGCAGCCCGTCGGACGCGGTGCCCGGATTGTCATAGGCGACATTGGGCGCACGGCGAACCCGGCGCTGCCCGGGGTTGTAGATCCAGGCCTGGCGAAGCTGCTCCACCTGGTTCAGGGTCTCGTGCACGAGCAGCACGTTACCGGCCAGGCGCGCCGGTCCTTCCACCAGCTGGTAGAAGTAGAGCAGGATGTTGTTGATGTCCTCGATCGTGTTGCCTTCACGCCAGTACAGCCCCAACGTTTCCTCGCGCAGCCGGATGACCGTGTAGGCACCGTTGGCGGTCGGGGCGACCTGGTTGTTGTAGCGCAGCTGGGAAACACCCTTGAACTTCATCTTGTGATTCCAGATCAGCTGCGGACCGTTCTTTGGAATCGGGAACGGAAAGCCTTCAGCCACGTCCAGCACGCCCTCTCCGTTCGGCGTAAGGCGTCCGGTGCTGGCATTCTCGATGGTCTTGTCATAGATACGCTGCGGGAAAGAACTGCTCCGGCGCGTCGGATAGACGTCCATCCGGTAAGTGTCCGGATAGCGTTCGAACATCGCGATCTGGCCGACGGAGAGCTTGCCGCTGTATTGCTGGTAGTTGGCGCCGGTGATCGAGAACAAGGGCCGGTCGCCCGGAAACGGATCCGGATGATGATCACCAACCGAGTAGCCGGCCGGCGGTGAGGTGATTCCTCCGGTCCACGGCGGAATGGTGCCGTCACCGTTGCCTGCACGCACCGCACCGGTGGGCGTCAGGTCGTTACCCAGGCGGGCAATCTCGGCCGGGGTCGCGCGGTCTTCGTCATAGCGGACTTCGCCACCCGCCGCAGCCTGGCGCGCGCGCTCTTCGTCTCGGGCCGCCGCAGCCGCCATGGCTTCGCTCCGTGCCGCCGGTGCCGGCGTCGCCTCAGCCTGCTCGGCTTCCTCCCGCGCCCGGCGTTCAGCCTCCGCCGCAGCCTGAGCCCGTGCCTCTTCCTGCGCCCGCCGCTCGGCTTCGGCCTGAGCCTGCGCAGCTCGCTCTGCTTCCTCTCGAGCCTTCTGCTCGGCCTCGGCCTGACGAGCCGCTTCCGCTTCAGCTTCGGCCTGGGCTGCCATCTCGGCTTCTTCGGCCCTGCGCTCCGCTTCCGCCTTGGCCGCCATCTCGGCCTCTTCGGCCTTGCGCTCCGCTTCCGCCTTGGCCGCCATTTCGGCTTCCCTGGCCTTGCGTTCCGCTTCCGCCTTGGCCGCCATCTCGGCTTCTTCGGCCTTGCGCTCCGCTTCCGCCTTGGCCGCCATCTCAGCCTCTTCGGCCTTGCGCTGCGCCTCGTGCGCTTCCTGCTCGGCTCGCTGCTCTTCCTGGGCGGACGAGTCCGTCGCCGCACTTTCCTGTTCACCGCCGGGGCTGGCGCAACCGGCAGCCAGAACACCGATGGCGATGCCGAGAATGACCATCCTCAGCTGCCGGATAATCGGACGCGTATCGTCGGACATGAGAAATCCCTCGTTGTGGTGTTGACCCTCCCGAGCACGGATCCGCGCTCTTGTCTGCGAGATTACTGAATTAACAGGAACCTAGCAAATGGGTCTGACACACAACGAGAAGAAAAAGACCTAAGCGGTGAAACCCCCGGGCACGCCCTTGCAGGCTTCCGCAACCGCATCGTGGGGGTGGAGACTTTCCAGGTGGCTGGCACGAATCCAGAAGTCCCGATAACGGGGCTCTTCCTCGAGCCCCTGCTTGATCCGCCGGGCGGCGTCTTCGCAGAACATCAGGTTTTCGCCGTTGACCCGGGCGAACGCCTGCTCGTCCTCGCGCTTCACGGCAGTCTGCACCGGGGTTCCCAGCACCCCTTCGACGTGATCGATCACGTCGAGCACCGGAAACATGTCGAAGTCGTCGCCGACGACGATCCGTACTTCCGCCTTGCTGCGCTGGCTGTGAGGCGTCGCACAGATGCCGCGTTCCGAGCCCAGCCATTCGACGATCTCGTCGTAGTCCAGTTCCTCGGCCGAGCCGAAGTCCTTCTCGAACTGTTGCTGGATCAGCTGCCTGGCGAGCGCCGCCGAGCAGGGACAGGTGCTCGAATACACCACTTCGCAGCCCACCTCGAAGCGGATCTTTCCGCCACGATGCGTCGCAGCGACGTAAACAGGATAGTGCCGCCAGCCGCTGTGCGAACTTTTGAGCGCAGGCCGACGCACGAGGTAATCGAAATCCACCCTCACAAAGGCACCATCGCTCAGGTCCTCGTGGGACCGCATGAACTCGGAGACCAGCCCGCCGAGACTGGACGGCGTCAGCGGTTCGTTGGTCAGCCATTGATCCACCAGGAGATAAAGCCGAGACATGTGAATGCCCCGCGCATCCGGGTTGGTGAGGTTCACGTAGGCCGTGACGCGCGCAGAGGCCTGCGGCGCCACTCCGCCTTCCACCGCGAGGTTGATGGGCACTTCGATGTTGCGCATACCGACCCAGTCGAGCCGTCCGGCCACGTTGGCGGTGGC
>JAWVZU010000148.1:0-9872 GCA_033722075.1 Lysobacterales bacterium | reverse complement strand
GAGGCGCAGCAGCTCGCGCAGGTCGGCCTCGACCTCTTCGGCTTCGACTTCGCGGCCCGCCTTTTGGTAGAGAGCCCGCAGGTAGACCTGGTTGCGCATCCAGAGATAGGTGGCGGATTCGAAGATCGACCAGTCCCGTCGCACCCGGGCGAACTCCAGGGAGGCGATGGCCTCGTCTATTGAGCCCTGGGACTCGTGAACGCGGGCCAGCGTGTGCGCACCGAACAGGTAATCGGGTAGCCAGTAGGCCGGTAGCAGATGGAAGGCCCGTTCGAAGTGCTCGATGGCCTCCTCGGCACGCCCTTCTGCCACCGCCAGTTGTCCCAGGGCCTGGTGCCTGAAGGCCCGGTTGGACCGGGGTGAGCTGCCCGGTTCGATGGAGTCGATAATGCGGCTTGCCTGCGCGGGTCGGTTTCCCCAGGCCAACAGGCCGGCGTCGAAGTAGGATTGATCGATGGAATGGTCCAGATAGCGCTGGAGGGTTTCGGGATCGCCGGCATCGAAGTCGTGAAGGGCCTGAAACCATCCCGGGATCGGGCGCAGCGCCGAAAGTTCGAGAAATCGTTGGCTTCTTCCCAGGGCCAGGTAAAGCCCACGGATCGCGCCGTACAACATCGGGTTGGCGACGAGCGCCTCGGTGCCCACCTCTTCGACGAGGTCGTCAAGCCTTGCCAGCGCTGCCTTCAGATCGCCTTCCAGCCACGCCTCGTGCACCGGCAGCACGCTGAGCTGCGGTCGAAGATAAGGTACATCGGCGGCAAGCGCTTTGGTCGTCTCCGCAAAACTGCTCACGCCTTCCCTGTCGTTGAACAGCACAGAGGACTGGAGGGCATGCAACTGCGTCCACGCCTGGTAGGGTCGCATGCGGGCCAGCTTCAAGAGGTACGGGTGAGCCTGGCGATACTCTCCGAGCGCCTCGTAGGCATTGGCGATATTGCCGGTCGCCCAGAGGTGATCGGGGTACATCCTGATCAATAGCTGGTTGGTCTCGATGGCCTTGCGGAAATCTCTCACGTAGTGGGTGTAGTAGGTAGACAGGATAAAAAGGCGTTCGCGGTCCGGCGCCGTTTCCGCGAGTTGCACGGCACGTTCCAGGGATGCATTTGCGAGATCGATCTGATCGCGGTCGACGTAAAGATAAAAAAGCATGACATGAGCGGAGGCGAAATTCGGATCGATGCGCACCGCCTGCTCCATGAGGGGCAGGGCCTGATAACGATCCGGCCAGCCCTGCTTCATCATCCGGTCGCCTTCGCTGTAGAGCTTCAGCGCTTCCAGCGACGGCGTGGTCACTTTGGCCAGATCGACGTCTCGCGCCCGTATGCTGGCGAGTTCTTCTCCCAATGCCTGGCGCACTTCACGGGAGAGCGCACTGACGGCATCCAGGATCGCGTCCTGGTTTGACGCCTCCTTGCTGAAGCTGGTGACCGCCACGCCGTCGGCCGGATGGACCAGGCTGACGCTCAGCAGATAGCGATTGCCGATGCGCTCGATGCGTCCGCCTAGCAAGGCCTTGATGCCGCCATCCCGCAGGCTGATTTCACGTCCGATTTCAACGTCGATCGGTGAGTCCAGCGGCTTCCGCATGAGCCGCAGCGTGTCGTTGATCCGCTCCCGTGGCACGACATTGACGAAACGCGACGCGTTCAGTTCGCGTTCAAGCGCATAGTCGAGCACGTCATCGAGTGCCTCGTCACCGGTGCGATTCTCGAAAGTGGTGATCAGGACCCAGTCCCGCTCCTCGAACGGCAGATCAGGTTCGCTCTTCGTAGCCCAATAGATCGCCGCGCCGGTGATTACGGCCAGGAGAAAAATCACAACGAGGAGGGCGCCGCGGTTCGAACTCTTCGATGCGGTCGAGGGCTCAGCTATGGAGTCGAGTGTGCGTCCCGCCCGCCAGGCATCCAGTTCCGACTTGTAGGCGTAGATCGTCGCCTGCTTGTCATGCATCTGCCGGTGGATGGGAAGGCCTTCGGACTTTTCCCACCGCTGGAGGGTCCGGACATCGCGGTCCAGGTAGGCGGCGATGCGCTTCCATGACTCCAGCCGGTCATCTGGGTCGAAACTGTCGTTCATCACCTCCCCGCAGGCTCTGTCAAAATTCTATCATTCGCGACCGTCAGGGTGCGACATAGGACGACATGCACCCCATGTCGCTCTTTGCATATTGCTGATTTTATTGGGATTCATCATCGTCAGCCCCTAGCACCGATGGCAAGAGGGCAGCGACATGGCGCGAGGCCGCGATAGATGATCGCCGAGATCCCAATGCACGTCAGGGCGACCTGCCTGCTGGCACTGGCAATCGTGCTGAACCCCTCGAGTTCGCATGGGGAAAAGGATCAGAGTGAAAGAGCCCAGGTCAGCAACAATCTCAACAGCATTCACGGCGCCTCGGCGGATTTCATCATCGGCGTCGGCGACCACGGCGTCATCATTCATTTCGAAAAGGTGGGGCCGCGGCGGATGGCATCGGGGACCACCAATCGATTGCTCGACGTCTATGTCGCGGCCCCCGATTTTGCAGTCGCGGCCGGGGTGGGCATCGTCCTCCTCTGGAACGGGGAGCAATGGTCGCCGATTGTCGCGGGCCCGGATGATGCCGCCTACCGTGGCGTCTGGTCCTCACCTGAAAAGGATGTGGTCTTTTACGGCCAGCGCCGGGACGGATTCGAAACGGTCTGTCCCTACCTTCCCGGAAAGCATGACCAGCCTTTCTGCCGCCGCTTCGACGCGCGCTTCATCGGCGCCTGCGGCCACAGTGATGCGATCAACCTGGTGCTCGCCAATGGCGATATCCACCGCGTGAACAATGCGGTTCTCGACCCGGAAGGGCGCTTCGTGCCGGTCTACGAACAGCCTGCGCCTCTTGATCTGGCCGCCACCTGGTTTCCCGATCCGAACTGCGGTGTCCAGCACGCACCGGAAGTCATGGCAGTCAATGGCGGGCGTGAGATTTGGCGCTTCGACGGTCGAGGGTGGGGCGCCGTGGGCGAGGCCGTGGTGGATGGCCGCGTGCCCGTTGATCCGATGTGGTCGGCGAGGGTATCGCCATGAAGATCGGACACCCGGCAGACAGGTTTGTGACAAACACCGGCTGCTGCCGTGGCGCAAAGGACGTTCCCGGTGACATCACGGCGTTTCACGGCCGCGATGTGGCAGATCGCGGTTCGGTTCGACGGGAAACCAGGGTTAGAGATTACGGGGAGAAAATACGATGACCGGAATAGAGACTGTACAAACTGGGCAAGGAGAACAGGCATGAGCATATTGCTGACGACCAAAAAACACATCCGCTTGTTGGGGGCTGGAATGCTGGTCGGCGTTTTCTGGGCTGGCTTCGCCGGCGCTGCCGAGATAGCAGTGTCGCCGGGTGACGGAACGCTGCAGGCGGCCATCGACGACGCCGGGACCGTGGACGGGGATACGCTCCTGCTCGGCGGTGGCATTTATACTCACTCGGCTTTCTCGCAAATCTCGGTTACCAAGTCATTGACGATCCGGGCGAGCGCCCGGGGAGTCATTCCCAGCATTAGAAAGTCGCTTGGCATTCAAGCGCCAACCGTGATTCTGCAAGGTCTCGAGCTTAACAATGCCAACGTACTAGACCAGAACGGGTCAAGCACTCTCATCGTTTCCGAATGCTCCTTTGTCGAAGGTGACCTGCGCACTGGTTGCACTGGTTGCCTCGACGACTTGTTTCTCTTCGGCACCAGTTTCTCCACTTCGGGCTCCCGCACGGTCCAACTATGGGCGACGCGGCGAGTTTACGCCGCAGCCAACGCTTTTACTGCGGCGCCCGGGGCCTCTATTCAGATTAGTATCTCGGAGACCCCTAAGCTGGTTCACTTCATAGGTAACGAGGTGACGTCGAGCCAACCGAACTTGGCGGGACCGCTCGTTGATGTCATCAATGTAGAATCGAGTCGATTCATTGCCAATCGTTTCGACATACGGCTCGACTTGGCGTATGGGTCGGACCCCGATACCGGGCGAGTCATCCAGGTTCCGACGCCCTCGATTATTCGAAATAACCTGTTCCGGCTGGTAGACACCTCCATGCTGGACGATTCCACCAATATCATCCTCGGGCTGAATATGGTGGACGTCTTGAGCGCTGCAGACGGCACCCGCATCGAGAACAATGTGTTCGATTTCGGGAACAACCCGCTGAGCACCGGCAATAATCCGGACAGTGGCGTCATTGATACGGAAGCGCAGATCACCATCCAGGGCAACATCTTCGTCAACGGCGACCGACCGCTGTTCACCGAATCTGCAGATACGGTCGATTTCAACGTCTTCCGCAACAACCTTTGCTTCAACAATACCAACGACAGTTGCCCCTCCGGCGACGGCAACCTGAACGCCGATCCCCTGTTTGTCGATACCGCCGATTACATGCTCCAGAACGGCAGCCCCGCCATCAACGCCGGCCCGGATCTGGCCTTCCTGGTCGACCTGGACGGCACGCGGGCGGACATGGGGCTTTACGGGGGTCCGTTCCCCATCGATCAGTACGACGCCCAGCGCAATGACACCAGCACCGCGCCGTTCGTCTTTCCTGTCTTTGACGCCAGTCGGAGCGTCAACGTTATCGGGGATCTCCCGATCAGTGTCATCGGCATAGCGCGAATTCGGTAGGTGGCGTGATGAACAGGCGAATGCTGCGGCTACTGCTTCTATCTGCCATGTCTCTTGGCGCCGCTTGTACGATTGAAGCCGAGAACGTAACGGCCGGCGAATACTTCTTCGACACCGACCCTGGCGAGGGATCGGGAACCGCGCTGACGCTGATTCCCGGTACCGATCCCCTGGCCAGCGCCATGGAGACCATCGACGTATCGGGGCTGGCTGCGGGCCCCCATGTGCTATTCTTGCGCTTCCAGGACGAGGCAGGCACCTGGGGTCACCTCATCGGCCAATCCTTCGTCGGTCGGGCCTCCGCCGACTACCGGATCAACTCGATCGTCTCCGGCGAGTTCTTCTTCGACAGCGACCCGGGGCTGGACTTGGGCAGCCCTCTGGACCTTAGTCCGCTGGACGCCGGCGCGCTCGCCGTGGAAGGCACCAACACGGTCGACGTCTTTGCCTTGAGCGAGATGTTCCACACTCTGTCGGCCCGCGTGCAGGACGATTTCGGCATGTTCTCCATGAACATCACCCAGAGCCTCAGCACTCGGGACCTGGATGGCGACGGCTTCATCGACCTGGTGGATGCCTTTCCGCTTGACGCCATGGAGTGGCGCGACACGGATGACGACGGCATTGGCAACAACAGCGATCCAGACATCGACGGCGACGGCACGGCGAACGATTCGGACACGGACGACGACGGCGACGGCATCCCCGATGCCGACGAGCTGATGATCGGCCTCGATCCGGCCGATCACGTTGATGGGCTGTTCGACACCGATCGCGACGGCCTGACCGGTTTCGAGGAATTTCTGCTGGGCACCGATCCCAACAATCCGGACACCGATGGTGACTCCATCGTCGATGGTTCCGATCCCACGCCGGGCACCCTGGGCATTCTGGACGAAGTCCCGACGCCCGGCGGTATCGATTCGGGCGACCTTTACGGGGCCTCGGTGGCCGTGTTCGGCAACCTGTTCGTGGCAGGCTCACCCCAGGACGAGGGCGGCGGCACGGTGCAGGTGTTCCGGATGGAAGGCGCATCGCCGGTTTTCGAGGGTGCCCTGACCATACCGGAGGGCTTTACCGCGGCGGAGTTCGGTGCTTCGGTGGCGTTGGAGGGTGACATTCTGGTGGTGGGCGCGCCAGGAACGCCACCTGCAACCAAGGGCAACACGCTGGCACCCCTGCAGGCAGCGATCTTTCAGCGCCTCGGCACAGGGCTCTGGACCTTCAAGCAGGAATTGACCGGTCAGAACGCGAACGGCGCGGACCAGTTCGGCAACGCGGTTGCCATCGACGGCGGCAAGATCCTGGTTGGCGCGCCCTCCGATGCCGAGGACGAAACCCAAGGCGCGGGCTCCGGTGCGGTCTACGTCTACGACTTCGCCGGCACTACGGCGACTCTTGCCAACAAGGTCAAGCCACCGGTGCCGACCCCCGGCGAGCAGTTCGGGGCGGCGGTGGCCGCATCCAACGGCAAGTTCGCTGTGGGGTCACCCAATGCAATGGTTGGTGGCATGCAGACCGGAGTGGTCAATGTGTTTCAGGAGGTGGGGGCAAACCTGTCCAACCTGGGCACCATGACCGGCTCACAGACTGGCGGTAACGGCCAGTTCGGAGCGTCGGTTAGCTTTTCCGGCGACACGGTGGCAGTGGGCGCCCCGGGCGAGGCGTTGGACACCGGCGCGGTATACACCTTCAGCACGGGCGGCGGGACGGTGGTCCAGAGCGGACGCATCGGCGCCGACGACACCGGAACCGGCGACGGGTTCGGGGCCAGCGTTTCGCTCGAGGGCGGCAGCCTGGTGGTCGGCGCGCCCGGCAATAATGGGACCGGCGCGTTGTACCGCTACGACGCGGCTAACCGGGTGCTGTGCAACAAGCTCGCCGCTGTCGGCAACCAGACCCGTTTCGGATCCGCCGTCTCCATTTCTGGAGACCGAATCGTGATCGGGGCGCCGAACACCCTCAATAGCCAGGGCGCGGTCTCGCTCCAGCGGGATGTGCGGGTGCTGTTTGCGGCCGGTTTCGAGAATTGATCGAAGATCCCGCATGACTCCCAACTCTCCCCATGACCGCAAATTTGCTTCAGAAAGCGGCGGTTCCTTGCACAGCCTCAGGGGCAGACCAATTTGTCCGGAACAAATTGGCGCGACCAGCGGGAGCCGTAACACGGCGCGGGCCATGGACGGCAAGAGCGCAATCTAACTGCCGGACAAGGCAGTTCGTGAGTGCTTCTGGCGTAACCAGGCTCATGAGCGTAGTGGTGAGAATGGTGGCCAGGGGCAGAATCGAACTGCCGACACGCGGATTTTCAGTCCGCTGCTCTACCAACTGAGCTACCTGGCCAGCCGAGAACCGACCCGAGCGGGTCGAGGCGGCGTATTAAACCGGTTCGGCCCTGCCGAGTCAACCGCCCGTGGGCCTAGCCGGCGTCGCCTACATCAGATCCAGCGCGTGCTTCTTCAGGTCTGCCAGATCGACATAGTCCAGCGCCCGCTCGTGGGTACCCTGGATGAGCACGGGCGGAGCAACGCCGGCCTGCAGCGCCTCACGCCAGCGAGCGGCGCACAGGCACCAGCGGTCGCCGGGCTTGAGTCCCGGGAAGCCAAACTCGGGGTGGGGTGTAACCAGGTCGTTACCGCGCGATTTCGAGAACTCGAGAAACTCGGCAGTCATCTTGGCGCAGATGACGTGTGCACCGATGTCCTGGACGTCGGTTTCGCAGTTGCCGTTGCGCATGAAGCCGGTCATGGGATCGGTGCAGCAGCATTCCAGCGGTTCACCGTAGACGTTCTTCTGGGCTGCGTCGCTCAATGCAGGTTGCTCCCGGGTTTGGGCCGATTGGGCATGTCCTCGTCGATCACCAGGTCGCGCCTGACCGAGCGGCCCAGCAGCTTGGCGCAGAGGATGAAATCATCCTCCGCTTCGCGCTTCAGCTGATCGAGGACCATGCCCGCCTCGCGCTGGTCGGGCGTAAAGCTGGTGCTGTAGGTGCCAAAGGCGATCAGGTCGCCAACGGTCAACTCGATCGAGTATTCGCTCACCCACAGCTTGTTGTTCGGGTCATCCGCATCTTCCTCCCATTCGGAGTAGAGCAGGCGACATTTGCCGACTTCGGACTCGACACCGACGGCATCGACCAGGAACTGGTCCTGGATGACCGAAGCCTGGAGGACCTCGAAGGTCCCGGCCCGGGGCATGAACAGGCGACCGAGGGCCTCGGCGTCGAGACGGATCACGAACTCGGGATTCACTGGCAGATCCTGAATTTGGCGAGCGCCCAGTCTACCCGAAGCCGCTCACCGCTTCGCGACCCATGCAAGAGCGGTCAACAGGAAAGCAGGAAAAACAGGAAAGAAAGCAAGAAGGGCCGCTCCCGCGGGGCTACAGCATCGGACCGTGAACCATGAAACAGCATGACAGGTTCGCTCGCGCGAATTCTGGTGCGCAAACATGAAGACGTGAAGGGGTGAATGGGCGCTATTGTTTGATTTGTATTACTTTTTCATGCATTTCATGGTTTTCATGGTTCCGTGTTTTACGCTTCGGGAGCGGCCCCATTTCCTGCTTTTCCTGCTTTCCTGTTGACCGCTTTTTGCGAAGCTGCCTCAATCCAGCCGCTTGCGGAAGCGCAGCGCCGATATGCCCAGCGCAATCACGAAGAACAGTCCCAGCGCCATCAGTTCACCGCTGAGCTGCTGCAGGTCCGCGCCGCGCAGGATGATCCCGCGGGCGATGCGCACGAAGTGGGTCAGCGGCAGGCCTTCGGCAAGGTATTGCACGAACTTCGGCATCCCCTCGAACGGGAACATGAAACCGGAGAGGAGGATCGAGGGCAGGAACACGAACATCGTCATCTGCATGGCCTGGAACTGACTCCTGGCGGCGGTGGAAATCAGAAGCCCCAGGGTCAGCGTGGCCATGATGAACGCGAGCGCACCAAGGTAGAGGTTTAGCAGGTCTCCACGGAAGGGCACCTCGAACCACCAGACGCCGACGATGAGTACCAGGGTCACCTGGATCAGGCCGATGGCGATGTAGGGCAGGATCTTGCCGATCATCAGTTCCAGGTTGCGGACCGGCGTGGTGATCAGCAGTTCCAGGTTGCCGCGCTCCCGCTCACGGACAATCGCCACTGCCGTAAACAGGGTCATGGTCATGGTCAGGATCACCCCGATGAGTCCGGGGATGATGAACACCACCGACTTGCCCTCGGTATTGTAGAGCACGCGCGTGTCGATGGTGGCCGGCCGATCGATGCTTCGCGAGCCCAGCCGGGCGTCGAAGGGGAACTGGCGTGCCTGCATGGCCGTCGAGACGATCAGCAGGTCGGCGCCGTTGATCAGGAGCTGGGCCAGGGGGCGGGACGGGTCCTGGAGCCGGCGCTCGAAATCGCCCGGAATGTACAGGCCGGCATTGATGTCACCCGCATCGATGCGTTCCCGCAGTTCTTCCGCCGAGCGGGCCGGGGCGACGAAATTGACGATCTGGGAGGCATCCAGCTCGGCGATCAGTTGCCGGGATGCGCTGGTATTGGCGAGGTCGACGTAGGCCGCGCGCAGATCCCGGACATCCTGATTGATCGCATAGCCGAACAGCAGCATCTGCATCAGGGGAATGCCGACGATCATGCCGAAGGTGACCCGGTCCCGGACCAGCTGGCGGAATTCCTTGCGCAGCACGGCATAGATTCGACGCAGCGCCATCATTGTCTTCGATGCTCCGCTGTGGCGATGACGAACACGTCCTCGAGGTTCGGCTTGGTTCGGGACGAAGTGGCCGATGAATCGATGGAAGTGATGAGCCGGTCCAGCTTCGCTTCGCTGTCCTCCACATCGGGTTGTACGAGCACCCGTAGCCGGCTGCCGACCTGCGCGGCACTACGCACCCAGTCTTCTTCGAGCAGCGCGTCCCGAATCTGGCGGGGGTTCTCGGTGGTCACGGCCAGGGTCTGGCCTTCAAGCTCGGCCATGAGATCCTGCGGAACCCCATCGGCGACCTTGCGCCCGGCGCTGAGGATGGCCAGCCGGTGGCACCGCTCCGCCTCGTCCATGAGGTGGGTCGAGACCAGGATCGTGGTCCCGTCCGCACACAGATCGAACAGGCTTTCCCAGAAGTCCCGGCGGTTCTCCGGGTCGACTGCGGACGTCGGTTCGTCCAGCAGCAGCAATTCCGGCTTGTGGAGCGTGGCAGCGGCGAGCGCCAGGCGCTGGCGCTGGCCTCCACTCATG
>JAWVZU010000147.1:0-9884 GCA_033722075.1 Lysobacterales bacterium | reverse complement strand
GACTCGATTACGTCCGCGTCCTTGGACTGGACGGCGTCGTCGAGTGCATTGCGCATCCGGCTCAACCCCGATTGCCCCTCACTGAGCGTGCCTTCCCAGGAAGACCATTCGTTGGCCAGCAGGTCTTCGCCCTTGAGGTTCTGGAGATCCTCGATCGCCACTTCCAGGGCGTCGAGTCCGCTTTCGGCGTTGGCTGCGATGGCGGAAATGTCGACAACCTGTGCCTCGCAGGCCTGCCGATCCGATTGAAGCCGGGAATACTCGTCCTGGGATTGGACTACGCCCTGGCTCAAGGCGGTTTCCCAGGCGTCGATGGCGCCCTGACAATCGCCCAGCCGGTAGCGGGCGAGACCGAGGTAGTAGTGGGGCAGGTAGGGAATGAAGCGCATGCCGTACATGCGCACCCTCTCCTGGGACTCGCCGTTGTCGGAAATGGCCGACTCCAGCCGGGCGGCGGCGTCGGCCCAGTTTTCGGCTTCGATGGCCTTCAGCGCGTCGTCGTAGTCTTCCTTGAAATCGGCGAAGGCAGCACCCGCCAGGCATATAAGGACCAGGACAATTCCGGTGCGGCGAGCCAGCGTCATCCGGTCACCAACCCGATGCCTGGAAATACCGTTCGGCGCTCATGCCGTCGAATTCCGCCCGTAGCGCCACGACTTTCTGGCGCTCCACATTGACGTCGAGCTTCTTGGGCTGGCCGGAATTGCCGTCCCGCACGGTGACCTCGTAATTGCCTTCGACAAGGGAGATGACCATGGGCGTAGTCGAGTCGGGCGGCAATTCCCGGACGCTGCCGTCCTCGCCGCGAATCTCGACCACTTCACCCCAGGGCTTGGCGTCTATCGCCAGGGTGCCGGACATGGCCGCGATGCGGGCGGCGGCTTCGGCGATGGCCTGGTCGCGCCGCTCGCGGATCGTGTTCTCTGCAGTGCGCAGCGCTTCATTGCCGTCGAACTGCTCCAGGCCATGTTCAATCAGGCGAACGGCGGCCTCGTGGTTGCCCTGCTGGCTGATCCGATCGGCCTCATCCGCCAGGGCGCTGGTCAGTTCCCCCAGCAGGGTGCGAACCCGGACATCGGATGGGTATTCGGTGAGGATCTCCTTGAGGGCGACGGCGGCCTGGTCGAAGCTCGACTGCGTCATCGGTCGAACCTGAACCAGTCGCTGCGCGTCGGCGAGCATCTGGTCAAGGCGCAGACGGCGCTGCTGATCGGCCAGCTGCTGGGCGACCTGCCGACCCAACTCGGCAAAGCGCTGCTGATCTGGGTACGCTGCACGCGCCTCGTCCAGCAGGTTTGCCGCGGCCGAGAACACCCCATCGCGCTGGAGCTGCTGGGCCGCCGCATAGATCTGGTCCGGGAGGCGATTGAGGGCCGCTTCGGCCCGCTGGTTACCCGGGCTGAGCTCGAGTACACGCTGATAAGCCGCTCGCGCATTGCCGTCCGGACCGGACAGGAAATAACCCTCCAGGGCCAGCCGCTCGGCGGCCTGCAGTTCCTGCTCGACCTCGCGCGCCTTCGCGTCCAGCCGGCCCGTGGCGGTGCTTTGCAGGCTCAGCAGCTGCTGATTGTCGGGGAGGGCTCTCAGGCCACGGCTGGCGAGCTCGGCCGCCAGACCGAAGTCGCCGCGATCAAAGGCGGCGCGGGCCTCCTGTTCGAAGTGCTGGGCAATGGTCGAAAGACCCTGCTGCGCGGCAATGTTGTCCCGTCGCAGGGTGAGGACGCGCTGAAAACTCTCCAAGGCATTGTCGCCGGGCGGGAATACGTACTGCTCTGCGGCAAGCTGTTGCTCGGCAGTTGTGAGCAACTGCTCGATCTCCGCCTCTTCCTGCTGGCGCCGAAAGACGTCGTTGACGTCCTGGCGGACGGCGGCGATGCTGCTCGAATTGGGGAACAGCTCAGCCGCCCGCTGGGCCAGCCGGTTCGCCTCTTCAAGCTGTCCTGCATCCAGCGCGCCGCGGGCGTCGGCGATCAGCTTTTCCTGGATGCGCTGCAGCCCTGCGCCGGCACGCTGGTTGGCGCTGTCCAACTCGAGGATTTCCTGGTAGGCCTCGTAGGCGTTATTGCCTTCGGGGGCGATCAACTGGCCTGCGGCTTCGAGCTGTTCGCTCTGGGCGAGCAGCGTCTCGATTCGCTCCCGGCGCGCCCGGTCGGCCAGTTTTGCGTCGATTTCGGCTTTCTGCTCCTGGAGCGGAGCGTAATCCGGCGCAACGGACAGGGCGATGGCCATCTTCCTCTGGGCCTCTTCCAGGTCGCCGGCGTCGATATCCAGGAAAACCTCACCCTCGATAATCTGGGCGACCTCCTCGGCGAGGCGTTTGCCTTCGGGCTGGTTCGGCACGTAGGAGAAGACCTTCTCGACGTAGGCGACCACCGTTTCCTCGCCCTCGCCGTAGTAATCGCCCCGGGCAAGCGCGGTGTTGGCCTTGGTGAGCAGGGTCTGGACGATGCGCCGCTCCCGATCATCGAGGTCGGCCTCGGGGCTCTGGAAAAACACGAAATAGGCGGTGAAGAGGCCGACCAGCAGAACCGCCGCGATCGCCGCCGGAACCTTCCAGCCCATGCCCTTCTTCTCGACGGACGGCTGCGGGCCCGAGCCCATGACCGACGTCGCGGGCGATGGTTCCGGACGGGTGCGGCGCGCCGTCTGGCCACCGGTCTTGATGCCACCGGTGCCAAAGCGTGGATCGCTGAACTGGTCCGAGTCGAAAAGCTTCGTTTCGCCGGTCAGCTTCTTCTGCAGGACCTCGTCGTTTTCGACCAGTTCCTTGATGCCCTGGCAGAAGGCCAGCATGGTCTGGTAGCGGTCTTCGGGCTTCTTGGCCAGGAGCTTGTCCATGACCGGCTGAAGTTCCTTGACCTCGTCAGGGAGCGGCGGCGGCGGCTCCTGGACGTGCTGCATGGCCAGCGCCAGCGGTTCGTCCGCGTTGAACGGCAGTTCTCCGGCAAGCAGCTCGTAGAGCATGATGCCCAGGCTGTAGATGTCCGAGCGGCCATCGATGTCCCGACCGGTGATCTGCTCCGGGCTCATGTAATAGGGCGTACCCACCACCATGCCCGTCTTGGTCATGCGGTGCTCGGCATCGGTCTTGCGCGCAATACCGAAATCGGTCAGCACCGGTACCAGTTCGTCCCGGAACATGATGTTGGACGGCTTCAGGTCCCGGTGGACGATGTTGTTTTCGTGGGCGAGCTGCAGGGCGTGGGCAATCTGGGTGGTGATCCGGATCACCTCGGCAACCGACAGTCCTTCCTTGATCCGGTCCGTGAGGGTGCCGCCCTTCAGATACTCCATCGCCATGTACGACACTTCGTCGCTCTGGTTGATGTCGTGGATGGCGACGAGGTTCGGGTGGACCAGGGAGGCCAGCATGCGGCCTTCGTGGAGGAATCGTTGCTGGAAGTCCTCCGCTCCCGCCGCGAGGTCTTTGCGCAGGATCTTGATGGCTACTTCGCGGTTGAGGTTCGTCTGAGTGGCAAGAAAGACACGCGCCATGCCCCCCGAGCCGATCTCGCGGTGCATCTCGTAGCCTTCAAGTTGGTAGACGTCTTCTACTGACACGGCCCCGACGCGGCGCTTGCCTGGTTGCGGATTTCAGAAAGATCGACGTGCGGGCGCGACCCGCAAGGCGAACCAGTGTGGATTCTAAAACACTTTGCCGGGAGGCGCGAGCGAAGCACGGCGCGGGCACTGCACCTCAGCGAAGCTCCGGATTTCGGTCCAATTTTCAGCCCAGTACCCCGGTCAGACGCCGCCGTTCGAGTTCCAGCAGGGCGGCAATCGTCATGGCGTCCGTGATCTCGCCGCGGGCGATTGCAGCGACCGCTTCGGCCAGATCAACCCGGGCCAGCTGGAGCTGCTCATTGCCATCCGGTCGCGCCTTTCCGGGTTGCAGGTCCCGGGCCAGGAAGATCACCGCTTCCTCGGAGGTAAAGCAGTTCGAAGTATGCATACTGATCAGGCGATCCCAGCGCCCGGCGGTCAGACCGGTCTCCTCCACCAGTTCCCGGGCCGCCTCCTCGACCAGGCCAAGATCCGGATCGCCGCCGCCTTCGGGAATTTCCCAGCTGTAGCGACTCAAAGGATAACGGTACTGGCCAACCAGCCAGACCGTTCCATCCGCTTCCAGAGGGACGACTCCCAGAGCGATCCGCGCCGGATGCACGATCCCGTAGATACCCGCTTCGCCGTCAGGGCGGGTGACCTGGTGCTCTTCGACCTCGAACCACGGATTGGCGTAGATCGGTTTGACCGCGTGGGTCTTCCACGGATTGGCTTCGGCCGGCGGAAAGCCCCGCGGCGGTCTGCTCATAGCGCCTGAAACTTTTCCTTCAACTCCGGGATGATGTCGAACAGGTCACCCACCAGGCCGATATCCGCCACTTCGAAGATGGGCGCGTCCGGGTCCTTGTTGATGGCGACGATGGTGCCGGCGTCCTTGATGCCGGTGAGGTGCTGGATGGCCCCGGAAATGCCGATGGCGAAATACAGTTCCGGCGCGATGATCTTGCCGGTCTGTCCGACCTGCAGTTCGTTGGGGACGTAGCCCGCGTCGACTGCGGCGCGGGTGGCGCCGACCGCGCCACCCATGGTGTCGGCAAGATCGTAGATGAGAGCGAATTTTTCCTCGCTGCCCAGCGCGCGCCCTCCGGCGACGACGCGTGGCGCCGACTGGAGATCGGGGCGGTCGCCTCCGCTGGCCTCTTCGCCGACAAAGCGGGTGTGATCGGGGAGGTCGGCGTTGACGTCGAATTCCTCGATCGATGCGGGGTCGCCTTCGCCCACCGGCCGGAACGAGGCCAGCCGGATGGTGCCGACCAGAACCTGGTCTTCCGGCGCATCCACCTGCACGATGGCATTGCCCGCATAGATCGGCCGGTGAAAGGTGTAGGGTCCCTCGACGGCCATGATGTCGCTGACCTGGGCCACGCCCAGGCGCGCCGCGACGCGCGGCATCACGTCCCGCCCGAAAGTCGACGAGGCGGCCAGCAGGTGCGTAAATCCCTGCTCGGCAAGCGCTTCGATCTGCGGGGCCACCGTTGCCGCCAGTCGCGCCTGTTCGGCCGGGCATGGCACCTTCAGAACACGAGTCACGCCGTCCAGCCGTGCGGCCTCCTCGGCGATCGCGTCATTGCCGTCGACAAAGACCACCATGGTGATGTCCGAACCGATCTGGCGAGCGCCTGCGACGCTCTTGGCCGCGCCCGGGTTGAGACTGTTGCCGTCGTTTTCAGCGACGATGAGAATCTTGGGATCTGCCATCAGACCAGTCCTTTTTCCTTGAGCGCGTTGATCAACCCTTCGACGTCTTCCACCAGGCTGCCCTTCTCCCGCTTGGGCGGCGGCTGGAAATTGCTCACCTTGAGGTGATTTCCTGTCGGCACGCCCAGATCATCCAGTTGCTTGACGTCAAGCGGCTTGCGCTTGGCCTTCATGATGTCCGGGAGTTTCACGTAGCGCGGCTCGTTGAGACGCAGGTCCACGGTAATGACCGCCGGCAGGTCCACTTCGATGGTCTCCAGTCCCGCGTCGATTTCGCGCACGACTTTCGCGGTGCCGTCGTTGACCTCGACCCCGGACGCGAAGGTCGCCTGCGGGCGATCCCAGAGCGCCGCCAGCATCGGGCCGGTCTGACTGTTGTCGTCGTCGATGGCCTGCTTGCCGAGGAGAACCAGGCCCGGGGACTCTTCTTCGATGAGAGTCATGAAAATGCGGGCAACGGTGAGCGGCTGCTGTTCCTCTGACGTCTCGACCAGGATTGCCCGGTCGGCGCCCATGGCCAGACCGGTGCGCAGCTGCTGCTGGGCATCGCCCGGGCCGACCGAAACGACGATCACTTCTTCGGCCTTGCCGGCTTCCTTGAGCTGAAGCGCCGCTTCGAGGGCGATCTCGTCAAAGGGGTTGACGCTCATCTTGACCCCTTCGGTGGCAACGCCGGTACCGTCGGGCTTGACCTGTACGCGCACGTTGTAATCCACGACACGCTTGAGTCCTACCAGGATTTTCACAATGCGGTCTCCGCGAAAAAGGTGCGCATTCTAACCTGCGCGGGGAAAGAATTTAAGTTGGGGCCGCCGGTCACAGGTGTCGGTCCACAGCTGCCTGGAAAGCTTCGGCAACATTGTCGCTGAAGGCGGCGATTCTCACGTCATCGATGTTCCGGCGCGGCGGATCGAACTCGATGATGGTTTCCACCGCAACGTCCGCAGCCTGTTCGAGCGGATAGCCATAGACGCCGCAGCTGATTGCCGGAAAGGCGATGGAGCGGCATTGGTTATCGTGGGCCAGTTCAAGTGCGCTGCGATAGGCGCCGGCCAGAAGCGCCGCCTCACGATCGTTGCCACCCCGCCAGACCGGGCCGACGGCATGGATGACAAAGCGTGCCGGGAGCCGAAAGCCGTCCGTGATTCGGGCCTCGCCGGTCGGGCAACCGCCGAGCTCCCGACAGGCCTGCAGCAGTTCAGGGCCGGCAGCACGGTGGATCGCTCCGTCGACACCGCCACCGCCGAGCAGGCTGCTGTTGGCCGCATTGACGATTGCGTCGACTTCGAGCGTCGTGATGTCCGCCAGCTGAACCCGGATCACGAGACGAGGCGCGCGATCGCCTTGGCATAGCGCTTGCGAAGGGTCTCCACCCGCTGGACGAAATTGCGGGTCTCGTTGTAGGGCGGCACGCCACCATGCTTCTTTACCGCGTTCTCGCCCGCGTTGTAGGCAGCAGCGGCGAGTTCGATGTCGTAGGAGAACATCTCCAGCAGGAACTTGAGGTAGGCGACGCCGCCGCGGATGTTCTGCCGGGGATCGAACGGATGCCGCACGCCGAAGCGGGCTGCGGTGGCCGGCATCAGCTGCATCAGGCCCTGGGCGCCCATGTCCGAAACGACCTGATGCCGGAACGACGATTCGGCATGAATCACGGCCCGAACCAGCGCCTCCTCGAGGCCAAATTCCTCACAGGCGGCCAGGATCTCATCGGTAAATGCTTCCAGGTTGAGCGGTACCCGGGACCAGTCGACCGAACTTTTCCATCCGCAATCACGACATTTGAAGTGGATGATGGAATAGGCGCCGCTGCGGGGGCGGAAATTCGAATAGGTGATCACGCCGTTCTCGTCGACGTACTTGTAGATCTGCGCGTCGACGATGGGGGTCATGAACAGACCGGCAATCAGAATCACCCACTTCAAAAGGAAACCCTCGGTTTTTTGCACATTATATAATGGTCGCTGTTCCGAGTAATCCATGGTCCCATGTCCCGATCTGTCCCCAACCTTGCAACGCATCGCGGCGGCTGCCACTGCGGCGCGGTCCGTTTCGAGTTCGAAGGTCCCAGGGACGTCACCGTACATGCCTGCAATTGTTCCATCTGCGAGATGCTCGGATACCAGCACCTGATTGTCCCGGCGGCCCGCTTCAAGCTCCTCCACGGCGAGGATGCCCTTACCGAGTACCGTTTCAACAGCGAAGTGGCCCGGCACCTGTTCTGCTCCCGCTGCGGCGTCAAGTCCTTTTACATACCGCGCTCCAACCCGGATGGGTACGCCGTCAATTTCCGCTGCGTCGATCCCGCGACCTTCGACCGCTTTCAGATCGAACCGTTCGACGGCCAGAACTGGGAGCAGCATGCCGGTGCCCTGGCGGACCTGGCTAGAACAGATCAGTGAATGCGTGCAGCACCAGGCCGATGAGACCGCCCACGATGGTGCCGTTGATGCGGATGTACTGCAGATCCTTGCCGACCTGGAGTTCGATCCGGGTGGCGGTTTCCGCGCCGTCCCAGCGTTGGACCGTCGCACTGATGATTCCGGTCATGGCCTGGCCCTGTGTGGTGACAACGTAGACCAGCCCCGACTCGAGCCAATCGTTGAGCCGGCTGCGGACCTCGCCGTCCCGCAGGGCGCCGACAGCCAGGTGACCGAGGGCGCGTCGATAGGCCGCGCGTATTGAGCTGTCCCGGGCCTCGAGGTTGGCCTGGAGGGTTTCGCCGATCGCATTGAACAATTCCCTGAAATAGGACTGAAGCACCGGGTCCCCCATGATCTTCTGCCCCCGCGCCGAGAGTGCCTGGACAGTCTCGGGCGATTCCAGCAGGTCGCGGGCCCAGCGCGCCATGGCGTCGTCGAAATCGCGGCGGAGTTCGTGATCGGGATCGATGATCATGCCCAGCAACTGCGTCTGGATGCGCTCCACCATCTGGTCGAAGATGCGGTCGTCGATGAAGCCGGGCATCCACCACGGGCTGCCGCGGTTGATCTGGGCCCGGATCCGTTCCTTGTTTTCGCTGAGAAAGGCCGCGGCGAGACGCAGGCTCTCGGTAAACAGCTCCTGGTGGTGACGATTCTCGATCATCAGCTGCAGCAGGCGCCCGGCCAGCGGCGCCAGGTCCTCGGCATCGAAACGGGCCAGGAGGCGTTGCTGCAGGAACTGGCGGTACTTGGGATCGCCCAGCGATTCGACCAGCCAGCGGGCCAGGCCGGTGAAGATGTCGGCCAGGTCGTCGCGGTGCCGGATCGCCCAGCCCGCCACCGCCTTGGCCAGGTCGGCATCCCGCAGGTGGCGCCGGAGCACGCGTTCCTGCAGGAAATGGACCTGGACGAACTCTGACAGGCTCGCGGCCAAGTCGTCCTTTCGGCGTGGAATGATGGCCGTATGCGGGATCGGCAGGCCGAGCGGGTGCCGGAACAGTGCGGTAACCGCAAACCAGTCCGCCAGGGCACCGACGATCGCTGCCTCCGCAAAGGCGGCCACGTAACCGGATCCGCCGAAGGTGACCATCTGCGTCGCCGCGAAAACGACCACCATGAGCCCGAGCAGCGCGAGGGGGACCCGCTTCATCTGCCGCAGGCGCCGGGCGCGGTCGCCCGCCTGTTCGGAGTTGGTGGTTCCGGCTGCCTTCAGATTCGGACCTTTCCGATCAGGATGTCCTTGCACATCACCCAGTGTCCCGCCCAGGCAAAGCCGCGGCCGACGATCGGCACCGGCAGGAGAAATTTCTGAAGGATTTGGCCATTCAGGCTCGGCGTTGGTGGCTGTCCTGGACACCATGATAACAGGTGTTGCGCAAGTAAATTCAGCACGCTAGAATTCGCCGCTCGTTGTCGGCCCATAGGCTGGTCTTGACTCGTTTCGGCGAGTGATTGAAAATAGCGGGCTGTTTTGCCGGAGGGATACCCAAGCGGTCAACGGGGGCAGACTGTAAATCTGCTGGCTTAGCCTTCGGAGGTTCGAATCCTCCTCCCTCCACCAGCAAAACTGGTGAGGCAAGCGGAACGGCCAGCTGATTACGGGGCAGGCAGGTTGGCGGGTGTAGTTCAATGGTAGAACCTCAGCCTTCCAAGCTGATGATGTCGGTTCGATTCCGATCACCCGCTCCAGTTCAGACTGCAGATTACAGGTAGCAGACAGCAGATCTGCCATCCGCCATCTGCGATCTGTAGTCTGAACGCCCACATAGCTCAGGCGGTAGAGCACTCCCTTGGTAAGGGAGAGGTCACTGGTTCAATTCCAGTTGTGGGCACCATGGAAAAGGTCTCAGATGGGACTCCATGTCGCCGCTGAGACGGTGCGGAACCTGAAGATTGCGATCTCCAGGTTCCTCGAATCGGATGACCCGATTCAGCGGCCGTCCTTGGCCGCGAAAGAACAAGTCTCGGATGGCGCTGCATGTCGCCACTGAGACAAACAGTTATAAAAATGAGTTGATCTGCGGAGAGATCGAGCGATGTCCAAGGCAAAATTCGAGCGCACCAAGCCGCACGTAAATGTAGGGACGATAGGTCATGTGGATCATGGGAAGACGACGTTGACGGCGGCGATGACGAAGGTGCTGTCGAAGTGGGGCGGCGCGGTGACGGCGTTTGACGCGATTGACAATGCGCCGGAGG
>JAWVZU010000146.1:0-10017 GCA_033722075.1 Lysobacterales bacterium | reverse complement strand
GTCAACCAGAGGCCGATGACCGGCAGCCCGAGCGCAACCAGCGGCAAGGCCCAGCTCATCCACTCGACGAAGCCGGGCGTGTTGCCGGTGGTTGCCCCATAGACCTGCATGAATATCAGGTTGGGCGGCGTCCCGATGGGCGTGCCGATGCCGCCGACGCTGGCCCCGTAGGCCACACCCAGGAAGACCGCATTTGAGAGGGTTCTGGAGGCGGATGGCCCAAGGGCTGCGGCGGCAACGGGGAGCAGCATGAGGGTCGTCGCCGTATTCGAGATCCACATGCTCAACAGGGCCGAGGCGGCAATGAATCCGAAAACGACGCGGCGAGGATGACGTTGGCCGAACGCGTGCAGCATGAGCAACGCGATGCGCCGATGGGCGCCACTGCGCTCCATGGCCTGCGAGAGGATAAACCCGCCGAGCAGGAGCAGGATCAATGGATGCCCATAGGCTTCCGCAGCCCTTGACGGCTCGATCACACCGACCAGCGGAAAGAGCGCCAGAGGGAGCAGGGCGGTCACCGCCATGGGTACCGCCTCGGTCACCCACCACACGGCACACCACAAGGTCACCGCGGCGGTAACGGCCTGTTCGAGTGGCCAGCCCAGGGCGACGCCGGCATAGCCCAGGGCGAAGGCCGACAACGGTCCGAGGGGCAGGGCGAGGCGGCGGGCTGACTCCAGGCGAGACTGGCGATCCATAAGCGTTAAGAAAAGGTCAAATATGGTGGCAGAATATGTTAAGTTGCGAGCGTAAAGGGGTTGAGAGACTTGGGCAAACAGTCGTTTGAATCAAGGTGCCCCCTGCTTGCATTGGAGTGATCACTCTAAATATCATAGCCGGGCGACCAACTCCCCGTATCCAACAAAGGACAACGAGAATGCGTATTCGACTCTGCTTGCTTCTGGTCTCAAGCGTCTTGGTACTGTCCGCATGTGGCGGCGGGAGTAACGCACCACGGGCCGAGCCGGCACCGCCGGCCACGAATGACGATGGCTCGGTCACCACGGCCATCCTGGAAGCCCGCTTCGATCCCTCGAGCGCAGTTGTTCCGTTTCCCACGAATCTTCTGTTTTCGGGGACGGATGACCTGACCCTGAACATCCCCATCGACGACCCGAGCGCGCCGGAGGCCGGACCGTTGATTGCGCTGAATTCGCTCGACGGCTGGAGCACCACGGCGACATGGTCCACCTCTTTTGATGGCCGGATCGACGAGTCCACGGTCGTGCCCGGACAGTCCGTGCGCTGGTTCGAGGTGCAGCTCAATCAGCCAGGCGGCGCCCCGATCGGCATCGTCCGGGAGTTGGTCCCCGGCGTTGATTTCGTGACCACCGTGTCAGCCAGCGATCCAGACCAGCCTTCCATCGTCCTGGTGCCGCTGCGGCCGCTGGACGAAATCACCAGCTACATGGTCGTCATTACCGACGATGTGACCGACACGCGTGGTAATGACGCAACACCGTCGCAGGTCTACTTCCTGGCCCAACGCACCAGTCCGCTGGTGGACGCGCAGGGGCAGAGCACGGACCCGCTGCTGGACAATGCGACGGCGCGGGCCCTTGAGCCGCTGCGTCAGCTCACCAACGCGCAGGAAGCGGTCGCGGCCTCTGCGGGAATCCCGCGCAGCGAGATCGTGATCAGCTGGGTGGCCACCACCCAGTCCATCACCACCGTGACGTCCGCGGCGGCCAGTCTGGCGGGGGCCCAGTTCAGCCAGTTCGCGCCCACGCCGATCGACACGAGCTTTGTCGGCGGGGCGGGAATCGCGGACATCTCGATCGGTATCATGAGCATCCCCTACTATCTGGATGCGCCGAGTGCCAGCAACCCGACCGCGCCGCTCACCACCTTCTGGGAAGCCGAGCCGGGTGCTTACGTGCCGCCCTTCGACCAACTGGGTTTCAACCCGAATTCGACCAACATCACCTATCTGAACCCGTTCCCGAGGCTCAAGAGCACGCAGAACATACCGGTGCTCGTCACGACGCCGAATGCGGGCAGCGGGATGGCCAAACCGGATTCCGGGTGGCCAGTGGTGATCTTTGCCCACGGGCTGACCCGGAATCGCCTCGACATGCTGGCCATCGCCGACTCCATGGCGCTGGCCGGGTTTGCCACCATCGCCATCGACTTCCCCGCACACGGCATCGGATCGACCATCGACCCAACGACCGGAGATATCCTGAGTCCGGCCAATAACCCGTTGTACATCGAGAACACGCCATTTGGCGCGATCGCCAGCGAGCGGACCTTCGACGTCGACTTCGTCAACAACCGGACCGGCGCGCCGGGTCCCGACGGCGCAATCGACGCGTCCGGTGCGACGGCTATCAACCTCCAGAATCTCCGGGTCATCCGGGACGGATTCCGGCAGGCGGCTGTCGACCATGCCGCCTTGGCCCGGACCATTCCCACCATGGACCTGGACGGCGACGGTACGCCTGATTTCGACGGAGCGCGGATCCGCTTCATCGGTCAGAGCCTGGGCTCGCTCCAGGGTGTGCAATTCCTGGCCGTCGAACCGACGGTCCAGGTCGGAGTGCTGAACGTCACCGGCGCGAGCCCGATCGCTATCCTCCTGACCTCGCCGACGTTTTCGCCACGCGTGCTCGCCGGGCTCGCGCAGGCCGGAATCCGGCCGGGAACAGACGCTTTCAACCAGTTCGTCTTCGCGGCACAGACGATTGTCGACCCAGGCGACCCGATCAACTGGGCGGAAGCCGCAACGACGGCGAACGACGCAATCCTGGCCCAACTGGTCCTGGCGGATCAGGTCGTCCCCAACACCACCCCGGGCTTCCCGCTTGGCGGCGGCGAGCCGCTCGTCCGCGAGCTCGGCCTGGCGCCAATCAGCGAGACCACCCAGAGTACCAGTGGCATCAAGGGCGTAACCCGGTTCATTGCCGGAGATCACGGTTCGTTGTTGAGTCCGGCGGCCTCACTTGAAGTCACCGCCGAAATGCAAGGCGAGGCGGCGAGCTTTTTCGCCAGTGGTGGCAGGGTCATCCAGGTCACCATTCCTTCGGTCCTGCAGGGTAATTGAGGGGGCTGGCCATGAATCGCAAAGAACAGACGCAACGTGCAGATCAGCTTCCCGGGAGTCAACGGATGAACACCAAGATCAATCGAAAGCTCAGCCTGGCTGTGCTCGGCGCTCTCGCCTGCGGAGGGGTCGTGAGCAACGCTTCGGCCATCGAGTTTGGTAGCGGCGAGCTCACGGGTTCCTGGGATACGACCATCTCCTACGGCGCCAGCTGGCGGATCGAGGACCGGGACGAGAGCAACGTCGGCAAGGCGAACCTGAACCCCGCCCTGACCATTCCCTACGCCACCGGCAATCTGTCGATCGGCGAACAGATCGCGGCACCGGGCCGCTTTTCCGTGAACGGTGATGACGGCAACCTGAACTATGACGACGGAGATTTGATCTCTCACGCCCTCAAGATCACCACGGAACTGGGCTTCTCCTACAAGAATTTCGGCGGGTTTTTCCGGGCCTCCGGATTCTATGACTTCGAGAATGAAAGCAACGATTTCCTGGATGTCCCGGACGACCGGTTCGGTGAGCCCAAGGAATTCGTGGGCAGCGATATCCGCCTCCTCGACGCGTTTCTGTATTGGGACTTCGATATCGGTGATGCGCTGGGCACAGTTCGCTTCGGTCGCCAGGTGGTGAGCTGGGGCGAGAGCACCTTCATCCAGGGAGGCATCAACGTCATCAACCCGGTCGACGTATCCAAGCTGCGGGTTGCCGGCGCCGAACTGAAAGAGGCCTTCCTCCCGATCGACATGATCTGGACCTCGTTCAGCCCCACGGCGAACCTGTCGTTCGAGGCGGTTTACATGTTCGAGTTCGAGCAGATCGATCCCGATCCGGTCGGCACCTATTTTGCGACCAATGACTTTGGCGTACCGGGTGGCCGGATTGCCATGCTGGGCTTCGGCCTGGTTGACGAGGGATTCCCGCCGCTGACCATTCCGCGGACCTTTGATCGCAGCCCGGATGACGACGGCCAGTTCGGCCTGGCGGCGCGCTATTATGCGGAGAACTTCAACAATACGGAGTTCGGGTTCTATTACCTGAATTACCACAGCCGCCTTCCGCTCATCAGCGGGTTCGCGGTCGAGAACGCGAGTCCTTCCTCCGGCCGCTATTTCATCGAGTATCCGGAGGATATCAACCTCTACGGGATCAGCTTCAACACCGAGATCGGCGGCATCTCCTTTGCCGGCGAGGTGAGCTATCGGGACAACCTCCCGCTGCAGATCGACGACGTTGAGGTGCTGTTCTCGGCGCTGACCCCGCTGAACGCCGCGATTCCAGCACCCGTGAACCGTTTCGTGAGCCAGCTCGGTTCCTTCGATTTCGGCGAGGAGATCCGCGGCTGGGAAGAGCACGAGGTCACCCAGGCCCAGCTGACCATCACCAATGTCATCGGCCCGGGCAATCTGTTCAGTGCCGACCAGTGGGTGATGCTGGCGGAGATCGGCGCCCAGAAGGTCTGGGATCTGCCCGAAACCTCGGTGCTCCGTTACAACGGTCCGGCGACCGATACCGGTGGCGGGCCCAGCGAACTCAGCGGCGGCAATCTGCGCAACCCCGTGACCACGCCTGACGACTGGTTTGCCGACGACTTCTCCTGGGGCTATCGGTTCGTGACGCGCCTCGATTACAACTCCGCTTTCGGGACGCCCTGGAACCTGTTCCCACGTCTGGCCTTCAACCACGACGTGTCGGGCGTGTCGCCAGGTCCGGGGGGTAGTTTCCTCGAGGATCGCAAGTCCCTCACACTGGGGTTGGCCGGCAACTACCTGTCGAAGTGGAGTGCGGATATCGCCTATACGCGATTCTTCGGCGCCGGGGCCCAGAATGAACTTCGCGATCGGGATTTTGTGGCATTTTCCGTTTCCTACGCATTCTGACAAACAACCTATGAAACCAGCATTGAAGGTACTGACGGGAGCGCTCTCGGCGCTCCCTTTTTTGGTGGGTCTCGCACACGCCGGCGCCAAGCCGGACCAGATTGCCAGGCTTGATCAGGATCTGACCCCGATGGGCTCCGAGCGTGGGCCCAACGCAGACGGCACGATACCGGCCTGGACCGGGGGCATTACCAGCCCTCCCTCAGGCTATTCCCAGGGTGATCATCACCCGGATCCGTTTGCGGATGACAAGATCCTGTTCACGATCACGCCCGAGAACGTCGATCAGTATCGGGACAACCTGTCCGTCGGGCAGATCGCCATGTTCGAGCGATATCCCACCTTTCGGATGAATGTCTATCAGACCCGGCGGACGGCGTCGTTTCCCGAGGACGTTTACGAGGCGACCAGGCAGAACGGTCGGACCGGCCAGCTGGTGGCCAACGGCGAAGGGGTCGAGAATGTTCAGCTCGGCTTCCCGTTTCCGTTTCCGGAGAATGCCTACGAGCTGATGTGGAATCACAAGCTCAAGTACAAGGGCACCGGAGGCTATCGCTACAACAACCAGGTGGCCCCGACTGCGGACGGGCGCTACACGGTCGTGAAACTGCGGGAGGAACTGCTGGGCCTTTACTATGTTCCCGGCAACACGATCGACGACATCAACAACATCCTGCTCTATTTCTACCAGGTGGTTGAAGCGCCGGCTCGTCTGGCGGGAAACGTACTCCTGGTTCACGAGACCATGAATCAGCTCAAGCAGGAGCGTCAGGCCTGGATCTACAACCCGGGACAGCGCCGGGTGCGCCGGGCGCCGAACGTGGCATATGACAACCCGGGCACGGCGTCGGATGGTCTTCGCACCAACGACATGACCGACATGTTCAACGGCGCCATGGATCGCTTCGAGTGGTCCGTGGTCGGCAAGCGCGAGATGTACATTCCGTACAACTCCTACAAGGCGCATGCAGACACGGTCGACTATGACGACTTTGTCCGGCCGGGGCACCTGAACCCGGATCTCATGCGTTACGAACTGCATCGGGTCTGGGTAGTGGATGCAAGGCTTCGCGAAGGCACCCGGCACATCAACAGTCGCCGCACCTATTACATGGATGAGGATAGCTATCAGATCGCCCTGATCGACCACTATGACAACCGGGGTGAGCTGTGGCGGTTCTCGGAAGCTCACTCGATCAACTATTACGACGTGCCGACCTATTGGTCGACGCTGGAAACACATCACGACCTTCAGTCAGGGCGCTATGTGACCGTCGGGATCGACAACCAGGACGAAGTCAACGTCTTCAATTCGCCTGGCAGGCCCGCCGATTACACGCCCCAGGCGCTTCGCAAACGAGGTCGTCGTTAGCCCGAAGAACTAGCTGACCGCGCCGCGACGGCGCGTTGGGAAGAGGGGATACGCTATGCGCTGCCACGTCCTGTTGATGGGCATGCTCCTGGCACCGGTTGTGCTCGCGCAGCCGGCGGACGACAGTGCCTTGCTGCCGGCCGAAAAAATGCCGCTGGCCGATGAGTCGTTGCTGCTGGATGTAGTCAACACGCTGCAACGTGCGGTGGCGGTCGGTGAGCGAGGTCACATTCTGCTGTCGGAGGATCGGCAGCAGTGGCGGCAAGCTGAATCGGTCCCCACTCGATCGACGCTGACCGCTGTGGCCACCTTCGGGGACGACCTGTGGGCCGTCGGCCACGATGCGGTCATTCTCCATAGCGCGGACGGTGGATTGACCTGGGACCGCCAGTTTGCGAACCCAAACCAGGATCCCGGGGACGATCCCAATCCCCTGCTGGATGTTTTCTTCATCAATGAATCCCGCGGCTTCGCGATCGGGGCCTACGGCAGGATCTTCATCACCCAGGACGGCGGCCAATCCTGGCGTCAGGAGTTCATCGGCGATCTCATCGCGAGTGGCGATGCGGAAGATGATGACTACGAGTCCGACGAGTATTTCGAAGAAGGCGAGGCACTGACGCCGGAAGACATGGAAGCGGCCCTGGAGGATGTCGAAGACGAATACTACGACTATCATCTGAACGGCATGGCCCAGCTGTCGGACGGGCGCCTGTTCATCGCTGCCGAGGCCGGTTACGGCTATTACTCCGACGACCAGGGCGAAAGCTGGTCGCGGATCGAGTTTCCCTATTCCGGGTCGCTTTTCGGGGTCCTCACCACGGCTGAGGATACGCTCCTTGCGTTTGGACTCCGTGGCCACGTCTTCGAATCTACCGATGGCGGCGAGACCTGGCAGGAGATTCGCACCGGCAGCCAGAGTTCGATCATGGGCGGTACCGTGACCGAAGACGGTCGCATTGCCCTGGTCGGGGCCAACGGCGAGGTGCTGGTGCGCAACAGCGCCGGGAGTGCCTTTCAGTCGTTTTCCCACCCGGACGGTAGCGATCTCGCCAACGTGGTCGCTGGTGTAGGGGCCAATCTGCTGATAGTCGGCGAGGACGGCGTATCCACCTATGCACCGGGAGCAGGCTCATGAGCAAATCGCTGCCCAACAAAGGATTCGGTTACGCCATGGAGCGCATGATCTTTGGTGCGCGCATGCCGCTGTTGTTCATCTTTACCGTGGTCACCATGGTGATGGTGTTCTTCGCGGCCCAGCTGCGGGTCGATGCCGGTTTCAAGAAGCAGCTGCCGCTCGAACATGAGTACATGCAGACCTTCCTCGACTACGAGGATTCCTTCGGGGGCGCCAACCGACTGCTGGTCGCGGTCATGGCAAAAGACGGCGACATGTTCGACGCCGAGTTCTTCAAGGCGTTCGAGCAGGTCACCAACGAGGTGTTTTTCATTGATGGGGTCAACCGGGCCGGCGTCCGGTCGATCTTCACTCCAAACGTCCGCTTCGTGGAAATCGTCGAAGGGGGCTTTGCCGGCGGCAACGTGATTCCCGCCAACTTCGCGCCATCTTCCGAAGACTTCGATCCGAGCCAGGAGGATTTCGACAGGATCCGGGCCAATATCGTCAAGTCCGGCCAGCTCGGCCGTCTCGTCGCCGAGGACTTCAGCGGTGCCATGGTCTGGGCCGACCTGCTGGAGGTGAACCCTCAGACGGGGGAAAAGATCGACTACCAGCGGGTTGCCGCGGATCTCGAGCAGATCCGCCAGGATTTCGAGTCCGAACAGCTGGACGTGCACATCATCGGCTTCGCGAAGATCGTCGGGGATATTGCGGAAGGCGCCAAGTCGGTCATCTATTTCTTCGGGATCGCCATCCTCATCACGGCCATACTTCTGTTCCTCTATTCCGGCTCTTTCGCGCTGACCATCCTGCCGCTGATCTGCTCCATCGTGGCGGTGATCTGGCAGCTGGGCACGCTCAGCCTGCTCGGCTACGGCATCGACCCCATGAATATCCTGACGCCATTCCTGATCTTCGCCATCGGAGTCAGTCATGGTGTCCAGATGATCACTTCCTGGAACAACGAGTTCCTCTTCGGTGAGGCGGAAGCGACCGATCCGAATGAAGCCCACGGCGTCAGTTCCATGCGCGCCGCGCGAAGGACCTTCCGACGCCTGCTGGCACCCGGTACGATCGCGCTTCTCAGCGATACGGTCGGATTCCTGACCATCCTGTTCATCGACATCCGGATCATTCGGGAGCTGGCGACCACCGCGAGCATCGGTGTGGCCTTGATCATCTTCACCAACCTCATTCTGCTGCCCCTGTTGCTGTCCCTGATCCGGGTAAAGAACATCAGCGCCTGGCGGGAATCGCACATCAAGCGCACCCATGGCCGTGATGCTCTCTGGCGCGCCCTGGCGGGTTTCACCAAGATGCCCGTCGCGATCCTGACCATCGTCATCGCCGGTGGTTTGTTCGTGTTTGGTCTCGACAAGGGAGACGAAATGCAGATCGGCGATTCGCAGGCGGGCGTTCCGGAACTGCGACCGGACGCACGCTACAACCAGGACGCGGAGGTGATCAGTTCCGAGTTCTCCCTGGGTGTGGATGCCATCAACATCATCGCTGAAGCACCGATGCAGGCCTGTACGGAAGACTACGAGGCCATGGAGAACATCGACCGGTTCGCCTGGCACATCCTGAACGTCGAGGGCGTGCAGCAGGTGATCACGTTGCCCTGGGTGGCGAAGGTCATCAATGCGGGCTGGAACGAGGGGAACATCAACTGGCGCGTCCTGCCGCGAAACAACTTCGTGATGCGTCAGAACCTGCAGAACATCGAAACCGACACGGGTCTGCTCAATCGCGACTGTGATGCGATGCCCGTCATCGCCTTCACCGAGGATCACAAGGCCTCCACGATCAATCGCGTGGTCTCCGCGGTCAAGGACTATCGTCGGCAGTACGGCGCGGGCACCGAAACGGAGGTTCCGGCCGACCTGCTGAACCAGCTGGCAGATCCCGGCAAGACAAGGCTGGATTACACGCCTGTGCCAAAGGACCAGCTGGAACCGGGACAAGTCAATTTCCGGCTCGCCACGGGCAATGTCGGGGTGATGGCCGCAACCAACGAAGTCGTCGAGGCTGCCCAGTTCCCGATGCTGGTGCTGGTCTATGCCGTGATCATTGTTCTCTGTGTGATCACCTTCCGGTCGTTGCGCGGAACGATCTGCATCGTGCTTCCGCTGGCGCTCGTTTCCGTTCTCGCTTATGCACTGATGGCGTACCTGGGGATCGGCCTGAAGGTCAACACCTTGCCGGTGGTCGCGTTGGGCGTCGGGATCGGCGTGGACTACGGGATCTACATCTTCAGCCGCCTCCAGTACTGCCTGAAGGAGGAGGGCATGAGCCTGGAGGAAGCGTACTTCCATGCGCTCAAGCAGACGGGTAAGCCGGTGATCTTCACCGCCTTTACGCTGGCCATCGGGGTCGGTACGTGGATTTTCTCCACGCTTCAGTTCCAGGCCGACATGGGCAAGCTGCTGGCGTTCATGTTCTTCCTGAACATGGTGGGCGCGGTGCTGATCCTGCCGGCGCTTGCGAGGGTGCTGCTGCGGCCGCGCGAGAAGGCCGACGCCTGATCGCTGAATCAGAGGGGAAGGAGAAGCGGGCTGCGGCCCGCTTTTTCTTTAGGGCTTACGCCGGGAACAGCGGT
>JAWVZU010000145.1:0-10032 GCA_033722075.1 Lysobacterales bacterium | reverse complement strand
GTCCTGGATCAGAACCTGCCCTGGGGACTGGTCGCCATCGGCATCGGCATTGCCTTTGTCTGCGAGCTGTTCCGAATTCCGTCCCTGCCGTTTGCAGTGGGTGTCTACCTGCCCGTTTCCACCATGACGCCGATCTTCCTCGGCGGGATGCTGCGCTGGTGGATCGAGCGCAAGACGAAGTCGGCAGAAAAGCGTGAACTGCGTCGCGAGCGGGGCGTACTGCTCGGCAGCGGATTCGTTGGCGGAGAGGGGCTGCTGGGTGTCGGAATCGCGGCCGTGGCCTTCGTCCAGAGCCGCAAGCCGGACGGCGTCGGGACCGGCTTCTATGGTTCGGATCTGCTGGCGATGATCGCCGGCGTGGTCGCCTTCGCTCTGTTCGTGACCTGGTTTTTCCGGCGAGTCCAGCGCTGACCTGAAAGATCATGGCGAACGCACGGTCTGTATCTATATCCAAACCGGGAATTCTCCGCATGTCCAGGATTGTAGTTCTTTCGGCCTTCTCCGCCGGGTTGCTCTGGTCGGTCGTCGCTGCCAGCCAGACGACGGTCGGCATCGAACCGACCCGGGACAACACGCTCTATGAGAGCACCGATGGCTCCCTGAGCAACGGTGCCGGCTCCGCCTTCTTCGTGGGCCGCACGGCTCGCGGTGAGGACCGCCGGGGGTTGGTCGCATTCGAAGATCTGGAAGCCATCCCCGCCGGCTCCGAAATCACCGCGGTCGAACTGGAAGTCCGCATGAACCGCACTCGTGCCGGATCAGTGAGCATAGGCCTCCACCGAGTCCAGGCCGATTGGGGCGAGGCCGGTTCGGTCGCGCCCGGCCAGCAGGGAAGCGGCGGCAGCGCCCAGAGCGGTGATGCAACGTGGATCCACCGGTTCTTCAGCGACCAGCGGTGGGACAACCCCGGCGGAGATTTCGACAGCAGCGCCCTGACCGAGACCAGCGTAGCCGGGACGGCTACGTATACTTTTCCCAGCACGCCGGAATTCGTCGCCCTTGTCCAGGGATGGCTCGATGATCCGGCAACCAACCAGGGCCTCATCCTGGTGGCGGAAGACACGTCCGGCTCATCGGCCAAGCGCTTCAGCAGCCGCGAGGGGGCTTCTCCCCCCACGCTGCGGGTGACCTTCACCGAAGGAGCCGGCGAACCGGCGTTCGTCATCAACCAGGGCATCACCGGCGCCTGGTTCAACGAGGCGACGCCGGGCCAGGGTTTTCTCATCGAGGTCGACCCGGAGGCCGAATTCCTGTTTCTCGCCTGGTTCACCTTCGAAGCCGACCAGGCCAAGGTGGGCGCGCCGGAACATCGCTGGCTCACGGCGCAAGGCGGCTACAGCGGGGATTCCGCGGCCGACCTGCCCCTTTCCCTCACCTCCGGCGGCGTATTCGATGCCTCCGACATGACGAATACGGAAACCGTGGGCAGCATGACCTTGACCTTCGAATCGTGCGAACAGGGTGCCATCAGCTACTCGCTGGATGAGGGGCTGAGCGGTGAGATACACATCACCCGCGTCATTCCTGGGACGGAAACTCTCTGTCAGGACCTGCAGGAGAATTCTCCATGAGCCGTCTGATTCCAGCCACTTTCATGTTGTTCGCGCTCGTTTCTGCGAACGCAAGCGATTCTGGCGAAGCCACCGTCAAGGGCTCCGCCTTCGCCATCAACCAGGGCATCTCCGGCGCCTGGCTGAATCCGCAGACGCCCGGTCAGGGTTTTCTGATCGACGTCGAGCCGGAAGGTCAGTTCATTTTCATCGCCTGGTTCACCTACGAGGCGTTGGACAGCAAGGTCGGTGCGCCGGAGCATCGCTGGCTCACGGCCCAGGGCAACTATGCGGGCGACACCGCCGAGATTCCGATTTCGGTCACCTCCGGTGGGGCCTTCGACAGTAATCAGGCCACGGAGACGGTCGAATCCGGCATGCTCACGATTTCATTCCAGGATTGCACCCGCGGCACCGTCTCCTACAGCCTCGATGAAGGTCTGAGCAACGAGTTCGAGATCGAGCGGCTTCTGACGACCGAGGCCTTGTGCGAGTCGCTTTGAGTCAGGCCTGATTCCGCTGCCGGGCCACGATCCAGACGATCAGCGGTGCCCCCAGACCGGCGGTGATGACCCCCACCGGTATTTCCCGATCGGCGAGACCGACCCGGGCAAGCGTGTCGCAGGCGACCAGGAATGCGCCACCGCCGATCAGGGATCCGGGCAGAAGGACATGGCGGGATGCGCCCAGGGTGCCGCGAACGAGATGGGGCACGATCAGGCCGACGAAGGCGATCGGGCCGCATAGCGCCACCGCCGCCCCCAACCCCAGCGATCCGGCCGCGAGGCCGAGGGTCCGCAGACGGCGCACGTCCACGCCCTGCGTCTGCGCTTTCAGTTCCCCACCCGCCAGCGCCGCGAGCTCGCGGGTCAGGCCGAGCATCAGCACGCCGGCGACCAGCGCGAACGGCAGCATGAGCCAGACCCTCTGGTAACCCACCTGGGCCAGGTTGCCCAGAGACCAGCGCACCGCCTGCATGGTACTCGCCATGTCGGCAGTGAACTTGATGCCGGACGAAAGCGCCCCGGCAGCCAGGGATATGGCAATCCCCGCCAGCAGCACGTCGTTGATCCGGGCTCGGGATCCGAATGCAATCAATGCGATGATTGCGGTCACACCCAGCGCGCCGGCAAAGGCCGCGATGATGACGACCGACAGCCCAGCCACCGTGCCAGGGCCCAGGAAGACCGTGGCGGCCAGGGCGCCGAGCGCGGCGCCGCCGGTGGTTCCGACCGTGCTCGGCGTGGCCAGCGGATTCTCGAAAAGACACTGGTAGACGGCCCCGGCCAGACCCATCGTCGCGCCCACCAGCCAACCCATGGCCACCCGGGGCACGCGCAGTTGCCATAGAACGAAATCGTCCGGCGCGCCGCCCAGCCACAACCCCGCGGCACAGGCGACCACGGTCGCGAGGAGCAGAAGGAGCCAGGCCTTCATGAGCCCAGTCCGGACAGGAAGAAACGCTTCCCGTCGATCTCGACGCGGCGATGAGGAATGCCGTAGAGCTCGCTGAGACGCTGATCCAGATCGGCGTCGTCCGAGGCCGCGACGAAGGCCAATCGCCCGGCGGACAGTCCGACCACCTGCAATGGTCCATCACAGGCCTGCTCCAGCGCCGTGATCAGGCCGATCTCATGGGTCACGGCAATCAATCCCCGGCCCTGGCGAACCTGCCGGGCGAGCAACGAATACAAGGTCAGCCGCAGGGCAGGATCGAGGTGGTTGGCCGGTTCATCCAGCAGCAGGTAGCGGGCATCCTGGGCGAGCAGTCCCGCCAGCAGTACGCGCTGGAACTCGCCACCGGAAACCTCGGTTACCCGGCGTTCGGCAAGATGGGCGACACCACAGTCCGCCAGGGCCTCGCGAATCAGGCCGCGACTCGTTTCACGTGGTTCGTCATAGGCGAAGCGAGCGCCCAGCAGGTAGTCGAGCGTCTCCAACGGTTCGCTGGGGACCGCCTGCTGGGGCAGCCAGGCCAGCCAGCGCGCCCGGGCCCGTCGCGACAGTTCGTGTGCCGGCTGCTCGTCGAAGAGGATGCGTCCATCGTAACGTCTCAAGCCCAGCATCGTGTGCAGCAACGTCGTCTTTCCGGCGCCGCTCGGTCCGATGATCACCAGGGGGGCGGCGTCGACGGTCAGGGACACATCGCCGATCAGCGGCGCGGCGGGTCCATGGACGGTCACTTTCTCGAGCCGGATCATGGGGTGAGCAATTCGATTTCCCTGGACAGCGCTTCCACGAGGTCCAGGCTGGAAGGTCCGGGAAGTGCAAAACGCGATCCGACCACGGCGCCGATGCGGCCTGCCCGCACGGCAGGCAAGGTGGCCAGGCGGGCAAAGCGCTCGCGCGAGCGCCGGCGCACCGCTTCGGTCTCGCCGTCTACGGCGAGGACGATGATCGCATCAGGCTTCGCCCGGACAAGTTCTTCCGGCGTCAGCACCGCCGGACCGGTGATGTCGCGCTCGATCGCATTGCGCGCGCCGGCGGCATGCAACGCATGGCCGTGCACCGAGTTGCGGCGCAGATACCAGACCTCGTTGGCATCCGGACCGTCCAGGGCAAACAGTACGCGGATGCCATCCGGCGGAGGCTCTGCCGAAAGCACGGCTTCAAAGCGGGTGGCCAGGCTGCGGGCCCGATCACGCCTGTCGAAGCGTTCCCCCAGCTGCCGTATCCCGTCCGCCACCTCCGCCACCGAGAGCCACGGCAATTCGATGACTTCCGCCAACCTGGCCAGCGACTCGCGATGGGCCGCTCCGGACTGGTCGGTCACGATCACCGCCGGTCGCAACCGGGCGATCGCTTCGAAATTCGGGCTGAGGGAAGTGCCCACCGGCGGCAGGTCGCGAACCTTGGGCGGCGTCTGGCCAAAATCACTGCGACCGATCACCCGATCGCCCAGGTCCAGGGCAAAGAGGGTCTCGGTAATCGCCGGTGCGAGGCTCACGATTCCGGCCCGTTCCCGCTCGTCTTCCCCCCCGCAGCCGACCAGCAAAAACAGGGCCAGACAGAAACCTGCGCTGCGGAGTTTTTTACAGCGAATGGGAAAACCCAATCCAGGACTTTTGAAATGGAGCGGGTGATGGGAATCGAACCCACGTTCTCAGCTTGGGAAGCTGATGTTCTACCATTGAACTACACCCGCAAACGAGACGATCCCCCGGCAATTCTAAGCGAATCAGTGGTACCGAGAGAAGGCTTCATTTTCCCGAAGACCGGGCAATTTGCGCCAGCGCGCGATTGAAAGCCAGCGTGCCGAAGCCCCCGGCGATCAGGAATCCGCCGACCTGCATCACCGTCGGTGGTTGAAATGCTTCGAGGTCGGAAACGATCAGGGAATCCACCGCGAAGTCGATGATGATCAGCGCGATGTTGCAGGCCGATTCGATCAGCACCAGGAGCGGTTCGACCGCCGGGCGCCACCACGCGACTCCGGCCGCAAGCAGGAGGCCGGTGTAATAGCCGGCCCGCCAGCCCGGGTCCGGCACTCCGACCACCCGCAGATTCCAGCCGAACAACCAGTCGACAAGCGCAAAAACCGGCGTGGCCGCCAGGTAGATCAGCAGAATCGAGGGTCGATCTGCCACTGAACCGATCAGTAGCGGAAGTGCTTGATCTTTTCGCCCTTGCTCCCGATCTCGGTCATCGCGTCGATGCCGATTTCCAGGTGGGTATTGACCCAGCCGGCAGTCACCTGGCGGTCCGACTCTTCCGTCTTGATGCCGTCCGGCGTCATCGGCAGGTCCGAGACCAGCAGCAGTGCGCCACGGGCAATCTCGTTCTTGTGACCCACGATGAACAGGGTCGCGGTCTCCATGTCGATGCCGATGCAGGTCATCGCGGTGAGCTTCTCGCGGAATGCGTCATCCTGCTCCCAGACGCGGCGATTGGTCGTGTAGACCACCCCGGTGCGATAGTCCAGCTTGCGCTCGACGATCTTGTCGGAAACGAACTTGTGCAACTTGAAGGACGGCAGGGCCGGGACCATCGGACTGAAATAGTCGTCGCTGGTACCCTCCCCCCGAATCGCCGCGATCGGCAGAATGAAATGCCCGATCTCGGTCGACTTCTTGAGCCCGCCACACTTGCCGAGAAACAACACCCCTTCCGGGTCCACGGCGGTCAGCAGGTCCATGATGGTCGCCGCATTGGGCGAGCCCATGCCGAAGTTGATGATGGTCTGACCGGTCGAGTTGGTGGCCGCCTGCATGGTCTTGCCTTCCCCGTAGATGTCGCAGCTGAAGCGCTCGGCAAAGCTCTCGACGTAGTTGGGAAAGTTGGTCAGCAGGATGTACGGGCCAAACCGGTCAATCGGCATGCCCGTGTAGCGCGGCAGCCAGTTTCGGGTAATGTCGAGCTTGGTCAGCATGCTTGCTCCTGGGGACGGCTCAGCCGATGCGTCCCATGATGTAGTCCTGGGTAAGTTCGTGGCGCGGGTTGGTGAAAATGTCGCCCGTCATCCCAACCTCGATCAGTTTGCCCATGTGAAAGTACGCAGTTCTCTGCGAAACCCGACCCGCCTGCTGCATGGAGTGGGTCACGATCACGATAGTGAACTGTTCCTGGAGCTCCTCGATGAGGCTCTCGATCTTGGCCGTTGCGATCGGATCCAGCGCGGAAGCGGGTTCATCCATCAGGATCACCTCGGGGCTCACCGCAATTGCCCGCGCGATGCACAGGCGCTGCTGTTGACCGCCGGAGAGCGCCGTTCCCATCTCATCCAGACGGTCGTGCACCTCCTCGAGCAACCCGGCCTTCTCGAGGCTTGCCTGGACAATGTCATCCAGCTCTCCCCGGCTGCGCGCCAGACCGTGAATCCGGGGCCCATAGGCCACATTCTCGTAGATCGACTTGGGAAAAGGATTGGGACGCTGGAACACCATGCCGACCCGCGCCCGGAGTTCGACCGGATCCACCGAGCGTTCATAGATGTTCTCGCCGTCCAGCATGACGCTCCCGCTGACGCGGCAGACGTCGATCATGTCGTTCATGCGATTGACGCAGCGGAGGAAGGTGGATTTGCCGCAGCCAGACGGCCCGATCAGCGCGAGGACCTGGTTCTTCCCGATATCCAGGCTGATCCGCTCCAGTGCCTGCTTGTCTCCGTAGAACACATCCAGGTCCCGGACCTCGATCCGAGGGTCGGATACGAATGCCTTGCCCACTGGAAGTTTGGCCGGCGTGGTTTTTGCCGCCGCCTTTGCCGCCGGCTCTGCTCTGTCCAGTTCGCTTGCTGCAGCTGTGTCCATGTCGCGTATTCCGAGTGTCACCAGCGCCGCTCCAGTTTGCGGCGAAGCAGAACCGCGGCCAGGTTCATCATCGCCAGCACCCCGAGGAGAACCATGATGGCCGCCGATGTTCGCTCTACAAATGCCCTTTCCGGACTGTCCGCCCACAGGTAGATCTGTACCGGCAGGGTGGTCGACGGATCAGTCAGACTCCGAGGCACGTCTACGATGAACGCTACCATACCGATCATCAACAACGGCGCCGTCTCACCGAGCGCCTGTGCCATACCGATGATCGTGCCGGTCAACATGCCCGGCATGGCCAACGGCAATACGTGATGAAACACGGTCTGCGTTCGCGAGGCGCCCATGCCCAGCGCGGCTTCCCGGATCGACGGAGGCACCGAGCGCAATGCCGCCCTGCTGGCGATGATGATGGTCGGCAGGGTCATCAGGGTCAACACCAGCCCCCCGACCAGCGGCGCCGACCGCGGCATTCCGAAGAAATTGATGAATACCGCCAGGCCCAGCAGCCCGAAGATGATGGAGGGTACGGCGGCCAGGTTGTTGATGTTGACCTCGACAAGATCGGTCCACCGGTTCCTGGGCGCGAACTCTTCCAGATAGATCGCGGTCGCCACTCCCAGCGGGAAGGACAGCACCAGCGTCACCAGCAGGGTCAGAAATGATCCAACCGCGGCGCCCCAGATCCCGGCCATCTCCGGATCCCTTGAATCGCCGTGGCTGAAGAACGCCCAGTTGAAGCGGATATCCAGGCGATCGGAACGTTCCAGCTCCGCGATCCATGCTCGCTGCTGCTCGCTGAGACGGCTGGGCACGGAGTCGCCGGGATTGCTGCGAGCCCGTCCTTTCGCGAACATGTCGACGTCGTCATCGGCAGGCAACCATAAGTCGATCTGCCGGCCCACCAGCTCCGGGTCAGCCAGGACCTGATCGCGCAGCATAAACTCTGCACCGTTGCTCACCAGACGCTGCAGTTCCCGGCGGTCCCGGCGGCCGGAGACGTCGGGGAAGAGGTCCTGCATGGCCGACCGCACGGCTCGACGATAATCGCCGTTGCGGAGATTTTCTTCCGTAACCGGAGCGCCATCCAGGAGCATCTCCTCGGAGAGATCGATCGACAGCCGGATATGGGTCTGCAGAAACCCTGAATAGCCCTTTGCGATCACGCTGACCAGCAGGAGCAGCACGAATCCGAGCCCCAGGGCCACGGCACCGATGCCCAACCATTGAAACAACCGCTCCTGGCGGTGGCGGCGCGCCAGCGAAGCGCGGATCCGGCGTCCCGCCGTACTGGCCTCCAGCAGGACTGGTTCAGTCGTATTGTTCACGGTATTTCCTCACGACGTAGAGCGCCAGGACATTCAGCAACAGGGTCATGACGAAAAGCACCAGCCCGAGGGCGAAGGCGGCCAACGTCTTGGGGCTGTCGAACTCCTGGTCCCCGACCAGCAGGGTCACGATCTGCACTGTCACCGTGGTCACGCTCTCGAGCGGGTTTGCGGTCAGGTTTGCGGCCAGGCCCGCGGCCATCACCACGATCATGGTCTCTCCGATCGCCCGCGACACACCCAGCAGAATGCCCCCGACGATACCCGGGAGGGCGGCCGGCAACACCACCTTGCGAATCGTCTCCGAATGGGTTGCCCCAAGTCCCAGGGATCCACTGCGCAACGATTCGGGAACGGCGGTGATGACATCGTCCGAAAGCGAAGAGATGAACGGGATGATCATGATGCCCATCACCAGGCCGGCGGCCAGGGCACTTTCCGAGGAAACATCCAGCCCCAGTGTCACCCCCGCGTTTCGCAAGGCCGGCGCAACCGTCAGCGCCGCGAAGAAGCCGTACACCACGGTCGGGACGCCGGCGAGGATCTCCAGCACCGGCTTGGCCACGGCCCGCACCCGCTTGCTCGCGTATTCGGCAAGGTAGATCGCGGACATCAGCCCGACCGGCACGGAGACCAGCATCGCGATCGCCGAGATCATCAATGTCCCGGCAAACAGCGGCACGGCCCCGAAAGCACCGGACGAGCCGACCTGGTCACTGCGTATCGCTGTCTGTGGGCTCCAGGTCGTGCCGAACAGGAACTCGGTGAACGGAACCTCCTGGAAGAACCGAAGCGCCTCGAAGAGAACCGACAGAACGATGCCGATGGTAGTCAGGATCGCAATCACCGAACAACCGGCCAGGAGCAGTCCTACAAGCCATTCGACCTCGTTGCGAGCCCGGAGTCGCGGATGGATGCGACGAACGGTCACCAGCAGTCCCGCCGCCGCAACCAGGCTGACCAGGACGAACCCGAACTGCACGCTCCGCGACTGGAGTTCGTCCATTCGTGCCGCCGCCCTGCCCAATGCGGAAGACGTGTCCGAGGGATCGGCCTGACGAATCCTTTCCAGGAGCAGGTCAACGTGCCCCCCTTCGGCCTGCAGCAATTCCGACGGCACCGAAGCGAGCACCAACCGCTCGACGACACCGCCGTTGAAGATCAACCACAGGAGCAGGATCGCCGCGGCGGGCACGCCGACCCAGAGGGCAACCAGGCCACCGTAGTGCACGGGACGCGAATGAAGCTTGCCGGAACCCGGTCGGTCCGCGAGGCTCAGAGCCCGGCGACGACCCCAGGCGTAGCCCAGGCTGCTGAGTGCCAGCAAGAGTGTTGTCAGTCCGACTAGCTGCAAGATAAGCGGTTCATCTGCTCATAAAAACACGCGGCGGCCGACCGGCCGCCGCGCAAGAATACCAGCAAAGCAGCCGTCACGGGCGCGTCATGGGCTCGAGATTCGACACGCGGGCGGCCACCTCGCTTCGCTCCTCTTCCGGCATGGGGATCAGACCCCGGTCCGAGAGATAGCCCGCTTCGCCCCAGGCCCGCTCACTGGTGAACGCTGCCAGAAACGCGTCGAGGCCCGGAACGATACCGACGTGGGCCTTCTTCACGTAGAAAAACAGCGGCCTCGAGATCGGGTAGTTGCCGTCAGCGATCGATTCGAAGGTGGGCTCTACCCCATCGACGTCCGCACCCTGCACCAGGTCATAGTTCTGGTCGAGAAAACTGAAGCCGAAAATACCGAAAGCATTGGGGTTTGCCTCCAGCTTCTGCACGATCAGGTTGTCGTTTTCCCCCGCCTCGATGAATGCCCCGTCTTCTCGGAGGCTGTGGCAGACGGCCTTGAACTGATTCTTGTCCTGGTCTTTCAGGGCGGCTATGGATGGAAAGGTCTCGCAG
>JAWVZU010000144.1:0-10067 GCA_033722075.1 Lysobacterales bacterium | reverse complement strand
GCGCTTCCCGCCACGATGCGTAGGATTCGCCCCCTTCCAGCGCCACGGCCAGGGGCCCGCTGAACACGGCCACCAGCACCAGCGCCGCGAGGTAGATGAGGAGATAACGGATGAGTCGGGAACGTTTCAATTCTTGGAAATGGGGGTTGTTTGCTCAGGTTCCTAAGATAGACGGACTGAGCCTGAGGGCCAGTGCCTATGGTGGGGTTACCGGGTTCTCAGCGCCACCCCGTGCATCGGAGAGTGTGATCGGCTCATCGACCAATCGCGCGGTCAACCTCTCGAAGCGGGTGGTGCCGTCGGGGCTGGTGCCCCATCTTGGCAGACGCAGCCCGCCGAATTCGATCAGTGGTCCATACAACCGGAGCGTGACATCAGCGTCCGTCCAGCGGCCCCAGGCGATCGGCTGACCGGCGCCGTCCAGCTTGAACCAGCACAGAAGCCGCATGCGGCGATCGTAGATTTCCAGCCGGCCATGTTCGCCGATCTCGACCGTAAGCGTTTCATCGGTGCCGGCGATGCGGTGAAAGATGGCATAGGGTTCACGCGCCAACAGGAGTCTTTTCCGGTGCACGATTCCAGCAGGATACTGTTCCCGAACACCGTCTCGAACGACCCAGCCCGCGTTCCCCTCGATGACCTCTTCCAGGTGTCCGCTGGGGCTGCGGGTGATGCGCCGCCAATCGAGTGAGCCTATGTCTTGCCACGTTTCGACGGTCCCAACCTCGCCGTCGGGCAGGAAGAGGCGCTCCTGGAGGTAAAGTGTTCGCGCCTTCCGCCAGGTTGCCTCTCCACCGACGGCGGCCAGCAGGCCCTGGGCGGCGGCAACCGCTTCCGGGCTGCCCTTGACCCGGCTCCACACGCAGTTGGACCAGGTCATCATCACCAGGCTGCCGGCAAGCACGAAACCGGCCGTTTTGCGGATCGTGGCGGTCATGGGACTCCACGCTAGCACTGTGTCCGCCAGGATGAGGTCACAGAAGTTGCCGATTCGATGATGTCCATGTTGATAAACTGATCTTTTGAACCGGCAGACAGGAAAGCCATGGCGAATCCACGATTCAATGGAACGGATCAATATGTCGTAACCCGGGACCTGGCCACAGCGGTCAACGCAGCGGTTACGCTGGGGCGACCGATCCTGGTTAAGGGTGAACCGGGGACCGGCAAGACCCAGCTGGCCGGCGAGGTTGCGCAGTCGCTCGGCAAGCCGCTGATCGAGTGGCACATCAAGTCGACCACCAAGGCGCGCCAGGGTCTGTATGAATACGACGCGGTCGCACGTCTTCGCGATTCCCAGCTGGGCGACGAGAAGGTCCACGACATCCGCAACTACATCGTGCGCGGCAAGCTCTGGGAGGCCTTCGAGTCGGACGACCAGCCGGTGCTGCTCATTGACGAGATCGACAAGGCTGACATCGAGTTTCCCAACGACCTGCTGCAGGAACTCGACCGCATGGAGTTCTTCGTCTACGAGACCAAGACCACCGTGAAGGCGAAGCACCGCCCGATCATCGTCATCACCTCGAACAACGAGAAGGAACTGCCCGATGCGTTCCTTCGGCGGTGCTTTTTCCACTACATCGCCTTCCCGGACGCGGAGACCATGACCCGGATCGTGGACGTGCACTTTCCCGACCTGAAGAAGGACCTGCTTCGGGAAGCCCTGAATGTCTTCTACCAGCTGCGGGACGTGCCGGGACTGAAGAAGAAGCCGTCGACCTCGGAGCTGCTGGACTGGATCAAGCTGTTGCTGGCCGAGGACATCGACCCGGAGGTGCTGCGCAGCGGCGACGCCCGCAAGGCGATTCCGCCCATGCACGGCGCGCTGCTGAAGAACGAGCAGGACGTCCACCTGTTCGAGCAGCTGGTGTTCATGGACCGTCGTCAGCGGTGACGTCGGAATAGGCCCGTGCTGATCCGGTTCTTCTTCATGCTCCGGGAGGCCGGTCTCCCGGTTTCCCTGACCGAGCACCTTGCTCTCCTCGAGGCGCTCGATTCGGGGGTCTGCAGCCACAGCGTGGACGATTTCTACTACCTCGCACGCAGCGCCATGATCAAGGACGAAGGCCAGTTCGACCGCTTCGACCGGGTCTTCGCCGCGCACTTCAAGGGCGTCGAGTCCCTGTTCGACGTGGACCGCAAGGAGATTCCCGAGGAGTGGCTGCGACGTCATGCGGACCGCCTGTTCAGCGACGAGGAGAAGGCGCAGATCGAGGCCATGGGGGGCTTCGATGAACTGATGAAGACCCTCCAGGAACGCCTCCGGGAACAGACCGAGCGCCACGAGGGCGGGAACAAGTGGATCGGCACCGGCGGGACGTCTCCATTCGGGGCCTACGGCTACAACCCCGAAGGCATTCGCATCGGACAGGAGGGCAGCGGCCACCGTCGCGCGGTCAAGGTGTGGGATCGGCGCGAGTACCGCAACCTCGACGAGGACGTGGAAATCGGCACGCGCAACCTGAAACTCGGCCTGCGCAAGCTGCGGCGGCTGGCCCGGGAAGGCGCCCAGGAGGAGCTGGATCTGCCCGACACCATCAGTTCGACGGCACGCAACGCCGGGCTGCTGGATCTGAAGATGGTTCCCGAGCGGCACAACACGGTGAAGGTGCTGCTGTTCCTCGACGTGGGCGGATCCATGGACGACCACGTAAGACTCTGCGAACAGCTGTTCTCGGCGGCACGCAGCGAGTTCAAATACCTCGAGTATTTCTATTTCCACAACTTCATCTACGAGAGCGTGTGGCGCGACAACCGTCGCCGGCACGCCGAACGCATTCCGCTGCACGACGTCATCCACAAGTACCCCGCCGACTACAAGCTGATCCTTGTGGGCGACGCCACCATGAGCCCTTACGAGATCCTCTATCCGGGCGGCAGTGTCGAGCACTGGAACGAGGAGCCGGGTGCGGTGTGGATCAAGCGTCTCCTGGACACCTACCCCAAGGCCGTCTGGCTGAACCCCGAACCGGAACCCCGGTGGCGCTATACGCAGTCCGTCCGCCTCACCCAGGAACTGCTCGATGAGCGCATGTTTCCCCTGACGCTCGCCGGACTGGAGGCCGCCATCCGGGCGCTGCGCTGATCCCGGCCGCGGTTCACGTCGTGCAGTCGCTGTGCCAGAATCCCCACGGAAGCGGTGTCTCACTATCCGCCGGTGCGGGGGGCAATTGGATGAAAACCGGCGCTGTTGCCGGCTGGCTGATCCTGGCGATCGCTACGTTTTGCGGCGAGGTGGCCGGCAAGCCGCTGATCCATTTCAACCTTGAAACCTGGCGCACCGACCAGGGTCTTCCGCACGGCACCGTGAAATCGATCGCCCAGGATTCCGATGGCTACCTCTGGGTCGCAACCTATGAAGGAGTAGTCCGCTTCGACGGCGTGAGTTTCAAGGCCTTCGAAGACCGCGGCGTACTGGCCAAGGACACCACCGAACTGCTCATCGACCTAGACGAGACGCTGTGGATCGGCACCCTGGAGTACGGCGTTCACGGTTTCCCGAAGACCGGCGATCCCATTCGAATCGACAGCGCTGCCGGCCTGGCGAGCGATCACATCTGGTCGCTGGCCGGTACCGGCTCCGAGCAACTGTGGATCGGTACCGCCGAGGGCCTGTGTGTCCGCGCCAAGGGTGAGATGCGGTGTGGTCTCGGAGGAGAAACGGTCGCGGAGGGTCCGGTGACGGCGATCGTCCCTGACGGCAACGCGCTCTGGCTTGGCGTGGAGGGCGGCGGCGTGTTTCGCCTGGACCTGGAATCGGAGCGGGCGGTGGGCATGGGTGACGGCTTGCCGACCGGCCGGATCCAGGATCTGATACGCGATCCCGCTGGCAACCTGTGGGCAGCGACCTTCGGCGATGGCCTGTTTCGGTTTCAGGGCGAGCGTTTTGTGCCGGTGGCGGGGACCGAGGGCCTGATCCGGTCACTGCATGCGGGACCGGATGGGGCGGTCTGGATCGGCACCTACGGCGGTGGGCTTCAGCGTCTGGTCGGCGATGCGCTGGAGACGCTGGATTCCCGACTTGGTATGCCGAACGATCATATCCACGCGATCCACGCCGACCGGGGCGGCAACATCTGGGTGGGCTCTAACGGTGGACTCACCCGTCTGCGGGACACGGCCTTTTCGGCGCTGGGGGTCGAGCAGGGCCTTGCCGGGCCCTATGTCCGATCGATCACCGAGGACCATGACGGCAACATCTGGGTCGGCTCGGATGCCCGCGGCGTCAGCGTCCTTCACGAGGGCCGTGTCGTCGATGCGCTTGATCAGTCCGACGGCCTGGCGGCCAGTTCCGTACGCGCCCTGTGGCCGCGGGGTGACGGTTCGATGTTGATCGCAACCTACGGCGGCGCTCTGCAGCGCTGGTTCCGAGGGCGGCTGGAACCGGTGGTCGTTGAAGACCTGCCCACGGACCTGATTCGGGCCCTCTATGGCGACCAGGACGGCAACCTGTGGGCTGCCGCCTACCAGGCCGGCGTGTTCCGGATCCGCGGCGAGAAGACAGACTTCTACACCCTGGAACATGGCTTGCCCGGCCTGGACGTGCGGGCGTTTGCGGAAGCCCCTGACGGCAGCCTCTGGATAGCCACCTTCGGCGACGGGGTGGCGCGCTTTGACGGGAAACGATTTGATGCGGTCGATCTCGGGCTGGCAAGCGCCCTGCTCTTCGACCTGGCCTTCGACCGGCACGGCTGGGCCTGGTTTGCCGGTTCCGCGGGACTGAGCGCAGTTGACCCCGAAGGTGAGGTCCGGGAAATCGATCTGGGGCGGTTCGACGATCTGTCCGTCTTTCGGATCCTGGAAGGCGGCGACGGTCGCCTCTGGTTGTGTACCAATCGTGGCGTCGCGCGCCTGGACCATCCCGCCGAGCCAACCGGGCGCCTGCTGCGGTTCTTCGACCAGGCTGACGGCATGCCGGTCAGCCAGTGCAACGGCGGCAGCCAGCCGTCCGGCTGGCGCAGCCGGGACGGGGCCCTCTGGTTTCCGACCCCGGCCGGCGTTGCCTGGATCCACCCGGGCGAGGTGAAGCCGCTCCAGCCCCCACCGCCGGTGATGATTGAAAGGGTGCTGGTGGATGGAAAAGAGCTCTCCCTGGACGCGGCGGCAGCTCCTTCCGGGTCGCGCCGCTTCGAGATCGATTACACCAGCCTGTGGCTGGCTGCGCCGGAACGGGTCCGGTACCGTTATCGACTGAGCGGCGTCGACGACGACTGGGTGGACGCCGGCAGTCGGCGCACGGCCTTCTATACCAATCTCAGCCCCGGCTCACACGAGTTCGAAGTGACCGCCGCCAATCGCGCCGACAACTGGATAGAGCCGACCCGCATGACGCTGGAGGTGACGCCCAGGGTCTATGAGACGCTTGCGTTTCGCCTGTTCGCCCTGGCTGTACTGGCCATCCTGGTGGTGCTGATCGTCCGCTGGCGCAACATGGATCTGAAGCGCCAGGCCCAGCGTCTGGCCGACATCGTGATGCAGCGAACCTCTTCGCTGATGAAGGCCAACGAAGAGCTGGAAGATGCCCTGCGCGATCTCCGTTCGGCCCAGGACCAGCTGCTGGAACAGGAGAAGCTGGCGGCGCTTGGGCAGATGGTTGCCGGCGTCGCCCACGAGATCAATACCCCGCTGGGCAATGCCATTACCGTCACCTCCCACCTCAGTGATCGATGCCGACGCGTTCTCAAGCAAGGCACGGCGGCTGAGGCGCAGGCGCTGACCGTACAGATCGGTGAGCAGCTTGGAATCGTGCAGGAGGCGTTGTCCCAGGCCAGTAATCTGGTCCGAAGCTTCAAGCGGGCGTCTGTCAAGAAGGGGGACATGCGCTGCATGACCTTCATGCTGGACGAAGTGTTGACCGATGCGACCGCCGCCCTGGGAGCGCAGATTCGCGATGCGGGCCACACGCTGGAGACCGACTTCGAGACGGGCATTCGCATGCAGAGCTTTCCCGATGCGCTACGGGAGATCGTCATGCACCTCGTCTCGAATTCCCTGCAGCACGGCTTTCAGGAACCGGGCGGGACGATTTCCCTGGCGGCGCGGCGGGTCGGCGATCATGTGGAAATCGAATACCGGGATGACGGCAAGGGCATGAACCAGGAGACTCGCGTACGCATCTTCGAGCCATTTTTTACGCGCCACCGGTCTCGCGGTCACAGTGGCATGGGCATGCACATCGCCTATAATCTCACCGCAAACCTGCTGGCCGGTCGTATGCAATGTCTTGAAACCCGGCGCGGCACCAGGTTTCGTCTGACCATTCCCACCCGGGTGCGCGATGGTGGCTGATAGTAAAACGTTGATCGTGATCGTCGGCCTTGCTCTGGTCGGCTGCACCACTACCTCTGACCCGGGATGGGAGGGTAAGGGGGCCACGCCGTTCGACACCGCAGAGGCGCGCTGTCTCAAGGAAGCGCAGGCCGAGGATCCGGGAACTGCCCGCGAGCATGCGTTCACGGACTGCATGGCGCGCCACGGCTGGACTCGACCGGCCAACTGAGACCGGTCGCCGGCCACTCACCTGGCTGTCTGCCTGAGGACGCTCTCCGGCGGTCGCTCCCCGGTAAGCTCCCAGCGGATCATCGAGACGGGAATCACCCCCGCCGCATCCAGTTCCGCAAAGAATTCGGGCAACGAGAAATCGGTACCGAGCTGTTCACTGCGATGGGCCATGAGTTTCTCGATGAGGTATTTGCCGGTGATGTAGCTGGTGCCGTAGCCGGGTTGGCGAAGGTACAGGAGCTGCTCGAAACCCAGCAGGTCGAGGTCGTCGCGCATCCAGCCGCGCGGAGTCCATTCGACGTGATAGTCGCGGGCCTCCTTGAGGGTGAATTCGTTGGCGTGAGCGTACAGCGAACCAAGGCCGCGGGCCGCTCGCTGGGCCAGCATGATCCAGACGATCTCTCGAGCTCGCGGATTGTCGTCGTAGAGCCCGGCGTGCATCGCCATCTCTTCGAAGCCGGTCGCCAGCCCCTCCGCGCGACTGTCGAAGATGTTGTAGAGCAGAGGCCCGCGTCGGATGGGGCTCTCGTGAGGATCCGTCTGCATCAGTGCCAGGTCCCACCAGTGGTAGAAATGGGTCCACAGCGTCATCGGCTCGAGGTGGATGGCCCGGTGGAAGAAGTTGCGTTTCTCGGCCGGAACGAAGGAACCGATCCGCTCGTCCAGCGCGGGAATCATGTAGTCCTTGATCTCCAGGATGTCGTTGTCTCCAAGGAACGTGACCAGCTTGCGGACCCCTTCGAGTGCCCGCCGCTCGTACTCTTCCGGGGTTGCGATGGCTTCCAGTTCGGGCAGGTTTCGGTTGCGATGTTCTTCCAGTCGCAGTGAGGTGTGAGCGCGGGCCAGTTCGCGTTTCAGCAGCCGCACCTCGTCTTCCCAGGAAAGCGGCACCAGGTGGACGTTCTGCAGATACCAGGTGTAGTTGTCCTTGCCGATGCCCGATGGGCCGTTCTTCTTCGGCGCCTCGGCCTCCAGCCACTCGATGAACGACTCGGTGGCCTCGTGGGCATCGGTCAATGTCGCCTTGAACTCGTCGCCGGCGCCGGTCGTTCGCGTCTCCAGGTCAGCCAGGTTTCTTGCCTGCTGGCGGAGGTCGCCGATGCCGGCGATCCACAGTTCCCGCGCATTGCCGGTCAGATTACTGCGTGCCTGCTCGAGCAACGACGGAATCGTAGCGAGCTCGCCGGTGAGCTTGTCCTCGGCTTCCTCGGAAAGGGGGAACTCATAGGTCCAGAGTTCGACCAGGGCATGGTGCGTAGGACCCTCGTGAGCCGGCGTGTCGCTCTGGTAGGTCCAGATCGAGGTATAAAATGCCGGATCCCGCTCCCACGGTTTCAGCACCCGGATATTGAAATCCATGCCGTTCATTTCGGCCCGCACCAGGTGGTAGTCGACCTGCTGGGGTATGGGCCAGTCGCCGGGATCGATCGCTTCCAGTTTCTTCTGTAGCGCCTTGAGTTCCTCGTAGCGCCTGGCCGTGGTCTCGGCCGTATAGTCCGGAGCCCCGTCACGCAGCGGCGGTTGCTCGAACTCGCGCCACTCCTCGAACAGCCCCACCAATGCCTCGTAGCCCATATTTTCCTCCGCCCCTACGCCTGCCGGCGTCAGCAGCACGGTCAGCGCCGCGGCACGCACGATCGCGATCCAATGATCCATCTGCAACCTCCCGAGCCAGGATCGCAGCGTGGCCAATCGGGCAACTTTTTACAAGACCCGGGTAAGCTGCGGGCTCTAAAATCAGGGCGCAATCGAACAGGAGAGTTGTCATGAGCGTTTCACCGATTCCCGAGGGTTACCATTCCGTCACCCCCTACCTGATTGTCAAGGATGCCGCGAAGGCGCTGGAGTTCTACAAAGCGGCATTCGATGCCGTGACCATGCTGCGCCTGGACACGCCCGACGGTGGCGTGGCCCATGCCGAGATGAAGATCGGCGATTCTCCGGTCATGCTGGCTGACGAAAACGTGGACATGGGCGCGCTCAGTCCGGAGACCGTGGGCGGTTCACCGCTGTCGCTGATGCTCTATGTCGAAAACGTGGATGCGGTCTTCAGGCAGGCTGTCGACGCCGGCGCGATCGTACACCGCGATCTCGAAAACCAGTTCTACGGCGATCGGACCGCGACCATCCACGACCCCTTCGGCCATCATTGGACGCTGGCAACCCACATCGAAAACGTCTCACCGGAGGAACTGGAGCGGCGTTTTCAGGAAATGATGAGCTAACCAGCGCAGGTGGTCACCGCATCGGTGATCAAGTGGCGAACCCTGGGCCTGCTTTCGCTGGCCCAGGCGCTGGCCATGTCGTTGTGGTTTGCGGCAGCCGCCGTCGTCCCGCAGCTGGAAGCCGCATGGGGCATCAGCGCCGGCCAGGCCGGCCGGCTCACGCTGGCCGTCCAGCTCGGTTTTGTTGTCGGGACGCTGGTCAGTGCGCTCCTGAATCTCGCCGACCGGTTCTCGACCGTTGGCCTCGTGGCGGTGAGTTCATTTGCCGCCGGGGCTGCCACCGCGCTGACCGGCCTGCTGGACGACTATGGGTCTGTTGCTCTCGGACTGCGCTTCCTGGTCGGCGCCTGCCTCGCGGGCGTCTATCCGCCCGGCATGAAGCTCGTTGCCACCTGGTGCGAACGGGATCGCGGACTGGGGATCGGGATCCTGGTCGGGGCGCTGACCCTGGGCAAGGCGCTGCCGCACCTGATCAGCGCCTACGATCTCGGACTGCCGCCCTGGCGCGAGGTGCTTGGGTGGGCGGCTGGACTCGCGGGACTCGGTGGTTTGATCGTCGCGTTTTTCGTCAGGCCCGGACCCTATCACCTGCCGGCGACGGCCTTTCACTGGCGTCACGCTTTGGCGGGTTTGCGGAACCGGCGCGTGCGCCTGGCCAATTTCGGCTACTTCGGGCACATGTGGGAGCTGTACGCCACGTGGACCTGGCTTCCGGTCATGCTGCTGGCGAGCTTTGCGGCAGCCGACCTGACCCTGTCGGCGGCACGTTGGGCAGCCTTTGGCAGCATCGGCGCCGGCGCCATCGGCTGCGTGCTGGCCGGCCGCTGGGCCGACCGGATCGGCCGGGCGACGGTGACGATCTGGAGCATGGCCATCTCGGGCGCGTGCTGCCTGGTCGTCGGCTTCCTCTTCGATTCGCCGGTGCTTCTGGTTGCGCTATGCGTGATCTGGGGCTTTGCCGTGGTCGCCGACAGCGCCCAGTTCAGCGCGGCGGTCAGCGAACTGGCCGATCGGCGTTACCTGGGCACCGCGCTGACCATGCAGACCTGCATCGGCTTCCTGATCACACTCATCACCATCGGTGCCACTCCGACCCTCGTCGAGTGGATTGGGTGGCGCTACGCGTTCGCACCGCTGGCGCTGGGGCCGGTGTTCGGGATCGTGGCGATGTGGCGGTTGCGGAGGTTGATTAGCGCACCGTCTCGCCCATGATGCTCTCTACGAAGGCGGGAAGGCCGACTCGGTGCCCGGGTTGGTTGAGTCGCCGGTGCCACCCGAAAACCCCATCGTCAGGCTTCGAACGTAGCCGAACTCCGTGAGAGCCGGCGTCGAGTAAGG
>JAWVZU010000143.1:0-10085 GCA_033722075.1 Lysobacterales bacterium | reverse complement strand
GGATAGGCCATCTTCATGGACCGGGGATCCGTTATTTCGCCGCGCAAGGCGGAGGCGGTTGCGGTCTCCGGACTGCACAGCCAGACCGCATCCTCGCGCGTCCCCGAGCGGGACGGGAAATTCCTCGGCACCGTGCGCAGGCTGTTCTGGCCACTGGCCGGGGCCTGCCCCATGCCGATGCACCCATTGCAGCCGGCCTGGTGGATTCTCGCGCCGGCAGCAATCAGGTCGGCGAGGTGGCCGTCACGGACCAGCTGCTCAAGGATGGATCGATTGGTGGGGTTGATATCGAACGACACCCCCGGATCGACCGTCGCATCCCGCACCATCTCGGCACAGACCGCAAAGTCCCGATAGCCGGGGTTGGCCGACGAGCCGATATAGGCCTGGTAGATCGGTTCGCCCTCGACCTCTTCCACCGGCACGACATTGCCGGGGCTTGAAGGCTTCGCGATCAAGGGAACGAGGTCGCCGAGCTCGATTTCCTCCTCGTGATCGTAGGCACAGTCCGCATCGGCGGAGAGCTGTCGCCAGTCGTCTTCGCGCCCGCACGACGCCAGGAACGCCCGGGTACGCTCATCGGACGGAAACACGGTACTGGTAGCGCCGAGCTCCGCGCCCATGTTGGCGATGACGTGGCGGTCCATTGCGCTCAGGTTCTCGAGTCCGGGACCGTGATATTCGATGATGCGTCCGCGCGCGCCATCGGTCCCGTGCCGGCGCAACAGTTCCAGGATGACGTCCTTGGCACTCACCCAGTCGGGCAGGCTGCCGATCAGCCGGACGCCCCAGATCTCGGGCATCTTCACCCGGAAGGGCTCGCCGGCGATGGCCAGCGCAACGTCGATGCCTCCGGCACCGATGGCGAGCATGCCCAGCGAACCCGCCGCCGGCGTATGGCTGTCCGAGCCCAGGAGCGTCTTTCCCGGAATGCCGAAATTCTGCATGTGGGTGGGGTGGCTTACCCCGTTGCCGGGACCCGAGTACCACAGGCCGAAGCGTTGCGCGGCCGAATACAAGAAACGATGATCGTCCGGATTCCGGTGGTCCTCCTGGACCAGGTTGTGGTCCACGTACTGTACCGACACTTCCGCCCGGGTCCGGTCCAGATCCATGGCTTCCAGCTCGAGCATGACCAGGGTGCCCGTCGCATCCTGGGTCAGGGTCTGGTCGATTCGCAGCGAGATCTCCTCCCCGGGATCCATTGCACCGTCGACCAGGTGATCGCGAATCAGTTTTCTCGAGAGATTGTCCATCCGTCTTCCGTTTGGTGGGTTGCTTGATAAAGAATGTCAGCAAGATCCATACCGCGCGCACGGAGCTTGCAGCTAGGCGATGACGCGCGTTCCGGCATGCCCTTCGAGTGCATCCGCCACGGATTCCACGTCACAGATGATCGCGCGCCCCCCGCTCTCGGCGAATTCGATCGCCGCTTCGACCTTCGGTGCCATGGTTCCGGTCTCGAAGTGACCCGCCTCGAGGAGTTCGCCGAGTTCCTCCGGAGTCACCTGTCCGATCGGTTCCTGGCGGTCGGTTCCGTAGTGTCGGTAGGCGCAGGGCACGGAGGTCACCATGATCAGATCCGTCGCCTTCAGGCGCCGGGCCAGCAATGACCCCGCCCGATCCTTGTCCACCACGCCGTCCACACCGCGCAGCGTCCCGTCCGACCGCCGCACCACCGGCACACCGCCGCCCCCGCCCGCCACGACGATCGAGCCCATGCGCAGCAGCACCTGCACCACGCTCAGTTCGACGATGTCCAGCGGTCGTGGCGATGGTACGACCCTTCGCCAGCCTCCTTCCACCTCGCGCACGGCAAAGCCGCCTTTCTCCAGTTCGCGTGCGCCTTGCTCGTCGTAGACCGGCCCGATGGGCTTGGTGGGGTTCTCGAAAGCGGGGTCATCGGCGTCGACCACGGTCTGGGTGAGAATGTCGACCGCGGAGCGACGGACCCCGTTTTCCCGGAGGCTGTTGTGCAGGACCTGCTGCAGTACATAGCCCAGTTCGCCCTCCGACTCGGCGACACAGACCTCAAGCGGGAGGGAATAGGCCTCGCCCAGGGATGCCTCGACCCGGGCCAGCATCTCTCCGACCTGCGGCCCGTTGCCATGTCCCACCACGAGCTCACGACCGGATGTCAGCAGGGGCGTCAGCTTTTCTATCGTGCGACGGGCAAAGTCGAACTGGCCGGCCATGGTCAATTCCTCGCCCGGAGCCCGGAAAGCCTCACCGCCAAGCAGCACCACGCAGCGCCCGGATTCAGCCTCCGACGATTGCTCCGGGGGCTCGTTGACATCGGACTCGGGCCTGGGCTCGTGCCGCAGATCCTCCATGGCGGTTTTCGTATCGATAACCCGAGCGTAGCGATCCCGCAGCGTGGCTACGGCGTAATGGTGTAGTTCCGGGGAGACCGTCGCACAGGCGTCCTCGATCAGGGTCACCACGAAGCCCAGATCGGCGGCAACCCGTACCGTCGTGGACACGCATTCGTCGGTGTACACACCGACGATTTCCACCAGTTCGACTCCAAGGTTGCGCAGAATGTATTCGAGATTCGTTGAATCGAACACGCCGCTGGCCGTCTTGTTGATGACGATCTCGTCATCTTCCGGCGCAACCGATTCGAGGAACTCCGCCTCTTTCGAACCGGGCGCGGCGTGGAGGCCCAGACGCTTGTGCGCCGGACTTCGGTCGCGGCCGTCGGCAGTGTGCGATTGAATTCGGACGTGGATGATCTCCTCGCCCTGCTCGCGGTAGGCCGATTGCAGCCGTTGCACGTTCGGCAAGACCGTGTCCTCGAGCATTCGGAAGTACTCTTCTTCCGTTCCCTCGGCATGGTCCTCGAAGATGCCCTGACCCCGCGCCGCATCCAGAACCTGCAGGTCGATACAGAGCAGCGCACGCTTGGAGGGACGACGATCGGGGTGGAGCACGCTGGTCGCGCCGGTTCGCCGCATCAGCGGATTCCAGTTCTTCCAGCTCATCCCGTCATGGTAGCGGATTTCGGCGGGGCGCGCGTCGGGCCGCCCTTTAGTGGCGCTTTGCCCGGTGAGGAGCGTCCGGCCTTGCGCGCGGCGGTCGAAGGCCATGCCGACGATCGGCCCGACGGCCACATCGATCCGGTAATCCGCCGGTTTCGCTACCACACGACCGGCGTTTTGTCCTAAAGTAATGAGTGGAGAAAAATTTCCTGCTGGAGAGCGGCATGGCCGACCGTACCCCTGAACAAGATCCTTTTGCCCACGATGACGCATATCATGCCGGTGATCCACGGCCGTTCTGGGGCTTCGTGGCCTTTGTCGTCATCGCCGGACTGGGCGCCATCGCATGGTTCGTGCCGATGCTGCCGGTCGAGGAGGGCGAACTCACCGTCGATTTCAGTCGCGGGGAGGCGATCGTCAAGTCTGCGGACGGGACTGTCGCGGAACTCGTGCCCGGAACCACCCTGGAGAAGGGCGATCGGTTGATGGTCTCGGAAGGCGGATCGGTCACCATGACTTCCATCGAGGGTCACCAGTTCGTGGTCACGGACGAAGCCACCCTCGAAGCTTCCGGCAGCACCCGCAGCCTCCTCGGCGGCCGCACCAAGTCTCGGGTCACGGTCACCAGCGGATCGGCGAAGGTTACCGGTTCCGGTCGACCCGGATCGACCCTGGACATCGGCCTGCCGAACGGCGTAGCGGGAGTGCGGGGCACCACCTTCGAGGTCAACGTCATTGATTCCAGGACGGCCATCTCGCTGCACGACGGCGAGATCGGCGTCGCTGGTCCCGGCCAGGCCGTCAACCTCCGGCCCGGGCGCGGCGCGCTGATCGATGCCAACGGTACGACGGTGCGGGACCTGCCATGGGCGCCGGAGGAGTTCGAGGTCAAGACCGAAGCGGTGGTCCGGAGCGAAGACAAGCTCGTTGCCTGGCTGCCGGTCGAGAATGCAACCGGGTACGTGGTCGAGTTCTCGACCGATCCGGAGTTCCTGGAGATCGTCGGACACACTCAGGTTGGTCCCGATGACCGGATGGCAAACATTCCGCTTCTGGAGGTCGATGAGACCGTTTATTCCCGCGTCTACGCGATTGCCGACGACGGGCTCATCGGACCCCCATCCAATGCCGGCCAGGTCGAAATGTCGCTGCACTGGGCGAACGGGCTCCAGCTACAGGAAGCCGGCCAGTTGTCCGAGAGCCTCGAAGAGTTCCAGCTGGCGCAGGAGCGGTTTCCCGAGAACGCGGAGCTCCTGAAGGACATCGGCTGGAGCCACTACCTCTTCGGAAATTATGAAGAGGCGCGCAAAATCTATGAACGTGGCCGCTCATTGAACCCGAATTACACGGACTTGCTTTTCCAGCTTGGCCGAACCTATTTCTGGCTGGAAGACTACGCCGCCGCAGAAGACGCGTTCAGGTCCATCCTCGCTCAGAACCCGGACCACGCCCACGCCCTCTGGGGCTTGGGTGACATGTACCGGGTGCTCGGCAACAAGACCGAGGCCCAGGAGTACGTCGAACAGGCGCTGGCGCTGCAGCCCGACCATCCCTACGCACTTGAGACCCTGAGCCGGCTCGGGAACGGGGGTTGAGTGACGGGCCCGCCGTGACCGCCCAGCGGTCACGGCGTTTCGCCCCGCTGATCATTTCTCTTTTCGCCATCCCCCTTGGGGTGGCAGCGCTTGCCCTGTTCAGGCCGATTCTGAACGCCGTCGACATCTCGCTTTATGACGCGACCCTTCGATGGCAGGAGTCGCAGCAGCCAACCGATCCGAGTCAGTTCGTTCTGGTCGCCATTGATGAGGAGAGCATCCGAACGCTCGGCCGCTGGCCCTGGCCGCGACGGACCTTTGCGGAGGTGTTCAAGCGGACCACGCACGCGGAAGTCGTCGGCGTCGACGTCATCTTCAGCGAGGCTTCGAACCCGGAAGACGACTTTGCAATGGCCGAAGCGATGCGCGAGGCGGGCAACGTGATCCTGGCAGTGGGTCCGCTCATAGACCCGGACGCCGAGCAGCCGGAAGGATTGGCGGTGGGCGCGATCAATCAGACGGACACGCTCTTCGAGCCAATTCCGCTGTTCGCCGAGGCGGCCATCGGCAACGGCAGCATCGGCATCATCGAAGACCCGGACGGCCACCTGCGACGCTACATGTTCGTCATTCGCCACGCCGGCAACCTGATTCCCTCCCTGGCCCAGCTGATGGCCGGCGTCGCGGCAGGTGATGCGGGCGGATCGACGCAGGTCCGCGCCGACGGGACCTTGCTGATCAACTGGGGCAGCCTGTCCCATAAAGCGATTCCGAATTATTCGTTTTCTGACGTCATGGCCATGACCGAAGCGGAGGCGTCCGAAGCCTTCAAGGACAAGACCGTGCTGATCGGGGAGACATTCCTCGGGGGCACGGACATCGCGCCGTCGCCGCTGAGTCACCGGACGCCGGCGTTACTGACCCATATCTACACGGTCAATACCATCCTAACGGATCAACGCCTATCGAAAGCGCCGACCTGGCTCTCCTATCTGCTGGCGGTCGGCATCGTCGGCCTGCTTTTTGCCCAGACCGCAGACCGTCATCCGCTACAGTTGGCCGCCTTCGGCCTGATCCTTATTGCTCTGCTGGTCGCCGCCGTAGTCGGCATCTTCCTGGCCCGCGGCATCCTGGTCGGTCCCGCCTGGCCCGCTCTCGCAACGGTGCTGTTCATATCGGGCAACGGACTGCAGAAATGGTGGGTCACCAATCGCAACCTGCGAATCCGCAACGTAGAGCTGGCGGAAACGCTGGAGAACCTGCGCCGGACCCGTTCCGCGAAGGAACGCATGGAGGCCGAGCTGCAGATCGCTCACGACATCCAGGTCCGGATGCTGCCGCTCACGTTCCCCGCGTTCCCGGAGCGGAACGAGTTCGACCTCTACGCACGACTGATACCGGCCCGCGAAGTCGGCGGCGATCTGTACGATTTCTTCTTTGTCGATGAGCACCAACTGTGCCTGGTCATCGGGGACGTGTCGGGCAAGGGGGTCGGCGCAAGCCTGTTCATGGCGCTGACCAAGAAGCTGATCAAGTCTACGGGGCCGTACCAGAAGACACCCGAAAAAACGGTCCAGCGGGTCAACCGGGACATCAGCATGGACAACGAGTCATCCATGTTCGTGACCCTGTTCATGGCCGTGCTCGATCTGCAAACGGGTCAGATGCACTACACGAACGCAGGTCACAACCCGCCGTTCATTCGTCGCAGCGACGGATCCATGGAGCGGCTGGACGATCGTCATGGTCCGGTGCTGGGTGCGGTCGGCGATCTGCCCTACGCTCAATCCGAGGCCTGGATGCACGACGGCGACCTGCTTTTCATGTACACCGACGGCCTGACCGAGGCGATGAGTCCGAAGGGCAAACTGTTCTCGGAGAAGCGCTTGCTCGAGGCGCTCCGCGACAGTGATCAAGGGACGGCGAAGGATCTCGTCGACCAGATGGAGGCCAACATACGCGCCTTCGAAGGCGGCGGCGAGCCGACGGACGATTTCACGGTGCTGGCGCTCAGACTACAGAAGACAGTTAAACTGCAGAGCAACGAGTTTTCCCCATCTGATTGATTTGGCGCAGATTCTCGATCATCATGGAAGGATCGAAACGGGAGGGCGCTTCCTGCCGCGGCTGATGATGGCCAGTAACAACTCGCCAGCGCCGACGATGGATCTATCGGTAGATGCCGATGTTTCGGAGATTCCGCGCGTCACAGATGCCGTCGACCGCTTTGGCGAAGATGCCGGTCTTGCGGCGGGAACCTGCCACAAACTCAGCATCATTCTTGACGAATTGCTGAGTAATGCGATCTCCTACGGACTGGGTGGCAACGGCGATCATCAGATCGATATCCACATCGAGCGGGATGGTGAGCGATTGGTCCTGCACGTTAGCGACGACGGGATTCCATTCAATCCGTTTGCTTCGGAGAAGCCCGATACCAGCCTCTCCGTAGATGAGCGGCCGATCGGCGGCCTCGGATTGCTGCTGGTGACGGAACTGACCGAGAGTCAGACCTACGAGCGAGTGGAAGATCGCAATCTCGTCACGTTGATCATGCATAGTGGAAACGGGTGAGCAGGAGATCAATGCAGTGAACATCGAAACCCGGACAAAAGGCGAAATCTGCGTCCTTCACTTCGAAGGAAATTTCGACTCCAACACGGCATCGGACGCGGAATCGGTGATCAACGAACTGATCGAAGACGGGAAGCTCAAGATCGTTGCCAATTTCGAGAACCTCAACTTCATCAGCAGCGCCGGGCTTCGGGTCCTGCTGGCCACAGCCAAGCGCCTCAACGCCAGTGGCGGCGATCTGCGCGTCTGCTGCCTGAATCAGACCGTGCAGGAGGTCTTCGATATCTCCGGCTTCGGTACGATCCTCACCGTCAACCAGACCGAAGACGAGGCGATCAGGTCAATCTGACCCACGGCCGGGGTCAATCCTGGCTGAGATCGATCTCCATTCCGTCGTAGGCCAGGTCGATCCGCAGGTCGCTGTCCGGATCATGCAGTTCCAGGTAGCGTCGCGAGTCCGCCAGGAACCCTTCCAGCTGGTGATCGTCGACCGTGTGCTCGTTATGGAACAGGCACAGGTGCTTGACGTCGGATCGCAGCGCCAGCTCCACCGCGACCATGTTGCTCGAATGACCCCAGCTCGCCTTGGCGTGGAAATGGTCCGCCAGGTTGTACTGTGCATCGAAGATGAGCAGATCGGCATCCTGGAAGAAGGGAATAAATCGATAATCGGGCGCGTCCGAGTCGGCGAAGTGCTCCGAGTCGGTTGAGTAGACGAGCTTCTGGCCGTCCTTCTCGAAGGCGATACCGTAGGAATCGCCAGGGTGATTCTGTTCGATCGCGCTGACCTTGAAGCCGCCGACGGTGATGGGCTCGGCGGTGTCGAGCACATGGAAATTGATGGTCGCGCCCATGTCCTCGAGAGCAAGCGGAAAGGAAATGGGATCCTGCTGGCGCACGAACGCCTCCTCCAGGCGCTCGTGGTACCCGTAGATGTTGACGACGTTCCCCGGGATGAAGGCCGGCACGAAGAAGGGGAAGCCATTGATGTGGTCCCAGTGCAGGTGCGACATCATGATGTTGAAAGTCTGCGGCGGCCGGGCGCCCGAGCTCATCACGTAGTTGCCGAAATCCCGCAGTCCGCTGCCCGCATCGCAGACCACGAACTCGCTACCACCGCGGACTTCCACGCAGGACGTATTGCACCCATAGCTTGCCCGGATATCAAAGCTCAGTTCGTTTTCGATGAACTCATCGATATCGTCCTTGCTGGACAACCCATGATCGACGGCTAGCTCGAGGGCAAGCCGGATCTTCTTCTCGATGTGTTTTGGCAGGACCGTTGCCGGCAGCGATCCGCGGGTACCCCAGAAATAGACTTTCACAGCTTCTTCCCGATAGAGGCTCTTCCGAAATCTTATTCAGGTCTCTCTGAAGATTCCATTATGAGGGCGAATCAACCAGCGCCGTCCCGTCCGCGAGCACCGTCCCGTCCTGACGCACCGCCGCAATGGAAACGCGGACGCCGTCGCCCTCCAGTTCGGTGATCTCGCCGCGGCAAGTGATCTCATCGCCCACTTGGGTCGGGGCCTTGAAGCGCGTCTTCATCTGGCGCACCGAACCCGGTCCCGCCCAGGCGGTGAGCAAGCGGCCCAGGTAGGCCATGACCAGCATGCCGTGGGCGATGACGTCATCCAGCCCGGCCTGTTCCCGGGCAAAATCGATGTCCACGTGGATCGGATTATGGTCACCGGAACCGCCGCAATAGAGCGCCAGCGTGTGGCGGGTGATCGGCGGCAGCTTGAGTTCCGGAAGCGCCGTCCCGGGACGAAGGTCGCTCATGCCGCCACCTCCTGTCGAACCACCAGGGTCTGGATGCTCTCCGCCATCAGTTCATCGGCTTCGTCGCGATAGGTCAGCTTGAGGGTCACGAACAGCAGCGCGCCGCCTTTCTTCTCGAACACGTTGGTGATCTCCTTCTGCCCCTTCAGGCGCTCCCCGACGCGACAGGGCTTGTGATGGATCAGTTCCTGCTCGGCGTGCAACAGACGGGCAATATCGAGGCCGAACACATCCAGCGCATCGAAGGGCACCGGCTCGAAGCCGAAACCCAGCAGCGTCGGGGGGACCAGATCACCGGGTTCCGCCTGCGCCGGTTCCCCGATGGCTTCCCGAAACAGGGCGACGCGGCCGGGCTCGAGGGTCATCTCGAAGGCCGGGAAGCGGTGGCCGATAATTGCACTCGGGTCGGTCATTGCGCACTCCTCATCTCAGGTGGACATAGGTGCCCGGGGCATCACAGAGCGGCTTGTACTTGCGCGGCGTGCCCATCCCCGGCGGCTCAACCGGATCCCCGGCAGAGCGCTGCTTGAGCCAGGTATCCCAGCTCGACCACCACGCGCCGGGTTCGACCGGAGTCTCCTCCGCCCAAGTGTCCGGAGACACGTAGCCAGTGCCCGGTTTCCTGGTGCTGATCTGGTGCTTGCGGCGCGGGTGTTTCGCACCGCACGCGATGCCGGCGTTGTGACCGCCGTTGGTGAGGATGAAGGTCACTTCGGTATTCCCGGCCAGCCGGTGGATCTTGTAGACGGAACGCCACGGCGCGACATGGTCGGTGGTGGTGGCCACGAAGCACAGCGGCACGCGCAAATCGCTCAGGTGGACGGTCTTGCCGTTGAGCCGGTAACGATCCTCGGCCAGCGCATTTTCGATGAAGATCTCCTTGATCCACCGATAGTGCGCCTTGTAGGGGACCCGGGTCAGGTCCTTGTTCCAGGCCATGAGGTCGATCAGCTGGGTTTCTTCTCCCAGCAGGTAGCGATCCACCAGTGGCTTCCAGACCAGGTCATTGACGTTCAGGGCGGCAAAGGAGTTGGCGAACTTGGGCCCGTCCATGAAACCATCCCGCTTCATCATCACCCGCAGGAAAGTCAGCTGGCTTTCGTTGAGGAAGACCTTGATCTCGCCCGGCTCGGTACAGTCCGTCTGGGCGGTGAACGTGGTGACCGAGTTGAACCGATCGTCGTCGTCCCGCGCCATGGCAGCGGCGGCTATC
>JAWVZU010000142.1:0-10094 GCA_033722075.1 Lysobacterales bacterium | reverse complement strand
CTCGGTTGCGCTGTCCGGACAATCGTCCGTCAGCTTCACCCAGTTGCCGGCATCACGATTGGTCGAGGGCGCATTGATGCCGGAGAAATTGAAAGTCAGGTTGGTGATTTCGACCACGTCCTCATCGAGAAAAGTCTGCCAGGTTCCGGCGGTGCAGTTGGCATCGCTGGATGTGCCCGAGGTTTTCACCTCGATCAATCCGACGCCATCGTTGTCCGCATCGGTGAAGCGAAACCCTCGCCATTCCCCGGCATCGGCCGCCGAACCATCTTCGTCTGCATCGTAACCGTAGATGATGCAGTCGTCGTTCCCGTCCCCATCCTGATCAAAAGTCTGGACGCAGTTCCGGATCGAACTCGGATCGGCAAAGTTGCCGTCACAATCGGCGGCAAAGGGATTGGACTGTGCCCCACCTTTGACATCGACAATGGATCCGTTCCAGAAACCCGCTCGCCGGATTTCCCGGCTCATCGTGTTGCTCACGGCCCGCAGTTGTTCGTTGAGCTGCGTGTACTGGATGGCTTCCGTGTTGGCCCGGAACGAGGAGGTAAAGACCTGCGTCACGCCCAGGATCACCAGGACGCCGACGACCAGCGACACCATCAGCTCAACGATGGAGAATCCTTTCTGTTTCATGGCGACGGACATTGATCGTACCCTCCAACCGGCTTGTAGGTGTCCAGGTAACAGACGCTTGTGAGTCCCAGCGGGCTGACGGTCATCCGCAGTCGGAAGTTGCCTTCCTCGGTCTCGATCTCGACATTGCCGTTGTCATTCAGGTCCGTCAGCGCGCCGGTGGCCGGGTCGAACACGAAACCGTTGTCACCGCCATCGCCGATGCCGCCGTTGAACTCTGGCGCCGCCGGCAGGTCCAGCCGATCGGCGGAAGTGATGCTCAGCACCTTTTCCAGGCCATCGACGGTGCAGTCGTTTGCCGTCGTGCAGTTGCACCCGGCAGTGTCGTCCTCGTCGATGCCCATGCACCAGGTGGCATCGCCCGTACGCGTGAACGCGACCGAGACTTCGACGTTGCGCTTGATGGCTTCGGACTTGGCCAGCGCGATCTGCGCCTGCAGTTCATCGACGATGCCGTCGATTCGCCGACGCTCCAGCGCCTCGTTGAAGGCGGGCACGCCGACGCCGAGCAGGGCGCCGATGATGATCAGGACGATCATCATTTCCAGCATTGTGAATCCTGCACAGTAGATCTGTTTCATGGCAGTTCTTCCCGTCATGTCAAAAACTTTAGCATCGCCCTCGCGCTTATCCGACACCGGTCATTCCACTTCACCGTACCGCCCGTCGGCCATCGGCGCTCTGCCGGATTGGTGACCCCGAATTCCGGTGCTATCCTGCACCCTATCCAAGTAGCGAGACAGGAGGCACACTCCCATGCGCAACCGACAGTCCGGCTTCACGCTGATCGAGCTGATGATTGTAATCGTTATCCTCGGCATTATCGCGGGCATTGCCTATCCGACCTACAACGACCAGATCCGCAAGGGGCGACGGGCCGATGCCATGGCCGACCTGCAGGACCTTGCGCTGCAGCAGGAACGGCACAGGACCAACAACCCGACCTACGGCGCGACTGCGGATCTGACGATCCCGGCAAGTGACTTCTACAACTACTCGGTTACGGCGAACACGGCGACCACCTTCACCCTGCAGGCGGTGGCCACGGGAGACCAGACCAACGATACCGGTTGCACCACATTGACCATCAACCAGGATGGAGCGCGCACCCCGGCCGCCTGCTGGTAAGGCTTGACCGACGCGGTCCAAATCTGGCGCGACGGACTCTGGCGCAATAACGCCGGGCTCGTCCAGCTACTCGGTCTCTGCCCGCTGCTGGCGGTCTCCAATCAGGTCAGCTACGCGCTCGGGCTGGGGCTGGCCACCGTCGTCGTGCTGTGCCTCTCCAACCTGATCGTTTCGCTGCTTCGCCCGCTAGTCAAGCGGGAAATCCGGATCGCAGTCTACGTGGTCGTAATCGCTACTGCGGTGACCTGCGTGGAGCTGCTGATCCATGCCTATGTCTATCCCCTTTATACGGCCCTGGGGATCTTCCTTCCCCTGATCGTCACCAACTGCGCGATCATGGGTCGGGCGGAAGCGTTTGCATCACGCAACGGACCACTGGCGTCCATCCAGGACGGGCTGGCCACGGGGCGCGGCTTTGCCGCGGTTCTGGTGGTGCTCGGCGGCCTGCGGGAGCTGATCGGAAACGGGACGCTGTTCACCGGCATGGATGCGCTGTTCGGCGATTGGGCCGCCGCCCTGGAGCTGAGGTTCAGCGAAGACGGCGGATTCCGCCTGGCCATGCGCCCGCCCGGGGCATTTCTGGCACTGGGTCTGCTGGTCGCTCTGCACCGCTGGATCAGCAACCGCAAGGCGCCCGAGCCGAGGCTCCAGGGCGCCGAGGATGCGGCATGAACTCCGCCAAGCGGCGAGAGATCTTCGAACGCCTGCGCGACGACAACCCCCACCCGACCACCGAGCTCAACTATTCAAGCCCTTTCGAACTGCTGGTCGCGGTCGTTCTCTCGGCCCAGGCGACCGACGTGGGCGTCAACAAGGCAACCGACAAGCTGTTTCCGGTGGCCAACACGCCGGAAGACATCCTGGAGTTGGGCGAGAACGGGCTGAAGTCTCATATAAAGACCATCGGGCTGTTCAACAGCAAGGCGGCCAACCTGATCAAGACCTGCCGCATCCTCGTCGATGAACACGACGGCGAGGTGCCCCAGGACCGGGAAGCGCTGGAAGAATTGCCCGGGGTAGGCCGCAAGACGGCCAACGTGATCCTCAATACGGCCTTCGGACAGCCGACGATCGCCGTCGATACGCACATCTTCCGGGTATCCAACCGGACGCGCCTGGCCCGCGGCAAGACGCCGCTGGCGGTCGAGAAGAAGCTCCTCGAGACCACGCCCGACGAATTCAAGAAGGACGCCCACCACTGGCTGATCCTGCACGGTCGCTACGTGTGCAAGGCGCGCAAGCCGGACTGCCCGGATTGCATCATTGCCGACCTATGCGAATACCCCGACAAGACGATCGCCTAGGTGACAGCGGGAATCCCCCGGACGCGCGCACGGCGCGCTCGCCGACCCCTTTGTCGAGCAAAGGGGTGAACCAAATCGAGCTTCAGTTGAGGATCGGGCTCGCTCATCGAGCCAATGCACCATTGAACATACCCCCTTTGCTCGTCAAAGGGGGTCGCAACCGCAACGAGTTGCGGGGCGGGGGGATTCCCCGAGTCACGAACCTGCGCAGAAAACGACATCTTCAGCTTCAGTCGTCCGTCCCAGCCTCCCTGCCCTTCACCTCATCCCACAACTCGTCCATCTGCTCCAACGTCAGGTCCGCCAGCGACTGACCCCGCGATTTCGCCAGGGTCTCCATCGCCCGGAAACGGGCTTCGAACTTGCGGTTGGCCGCCCGCAGCGCACGGCTGGTGTCGGATCGCAGATGGCGGGAGAGATTGACCGCGGCGAACAGCAGGTCACCGAACTCCGACTCGACCTGTTCGGCGTCGACCAACTCGACCGCACGCCGCAACTCGGCAATCTCTTCCTCGATCTTCTCCAGCACCGGACCGGCGTCCGGCCAGTCGAAGCCCACCCTCGCGGCGCGCTTCTGGAGCTTCTGTGCGCGCATCCATTCGGGCAGACCGGTACTCACTCCAGCCAGGGCGGAGGGGTCCTCGTCCTCGCCCCGCTCCCTTGCCTTGTGCTCCTCCCAGGCCAGCGTCTGCGCCCGCGCATCCGCCACCTCGGCATCTCCGAAGACATGCGGGTGGCGGCGGATCATCTTGTCGCACACCGCCGAAACCACGTCGGAGAAGTCGAACTGGCCCGCCTCTTCCGCCATCCGGGCATGGAACACCACCTGGAACAGCAGATCGCCAAGTTCATCCTTCAGGGCAAGGAAGTCGCCATGGTCGATCGCATCGGCCACCTCGTAGGCCTCCTCGATGGTGTACGGCGCAATGGTGCTGAAGTCCTGCTCCACATCCCACGGGCATCCGGAATCCGGATCGCGGAGACGAGACATGATCTCAAGAAGATCTTCTATCTTGCTGTTATTCATATTTATCTTCTAAATCGTAACCATGAAGACGTGAGGGAATGAAGATCCTGGAAACCAGTGACTGACGCCATAAATGCGATGAATCATGAAATACAAAGCGCACCCTTCACGCCTCCATGCCTTCATGGTTGCGCTTTTCTCCGCGTCAACGCGGGGGAAACTCCACGGTGACCCGAGCACCGCCCAGGTCGCTGCGCCCGATGTCGATCCGACCTCCGTACATGTCGACGATCTCACCGACGATCGCCAACCCGATCCCGTGACCGGGCACCTGTTCGTCACCGCGCACCCCCCGACGGACCACGCGCTCCACCTCGTCCTCGGCGATGCCGGGGCCGTCATCCTCGACGAGTATCCGGATTCCCGGTCGCAGGGCCGTCCCGGCGGGCAGGACGACGGCGGTCAGGACCACTTCCCGCCGGCACCACTTGAAGGCGTTATCGAGCAGGTTGCCCAGCAGCTCGAGAAGGTCGCCTCTTTCGCCATGGAATGCGGCACCCGGGTCGATTTCAAAGCTGCAGGCGACCTGCTTTTCGGCATGGACTTTCTCCAGCGATCCGGCGATCTGCTCGGCGTGACGCTCGATCGAGACCGGCTGGCTCAGGGTCAGGTGCCCCGCCGCCCGCGCTCGTTTGAGCTGGTAGCCCACCAGCTCGTCCATGCGATCGATCTGGGTGATGACCTCGCCGCCGTCGTCCCGCCCCTCGAGAGCGGCACGCAGCACCGCCAGGGGCGTCTTGAGACTGTGCGCCAGGTCGGAGAGCCGGTTCCGGTAGCGGTCGAGATTCTCCCGTTCACTGGTAATGAACGCATTCAGCGACTCGGTGAGCAGCTCCAGCTCGCGCGGGTAGGCGCGGCGAATTCGTTCGGCGTGCCCCCGCTTGATGTCGTCGAGCTCCGCGGCCAGTACCCGCACCGGACGAATTCCCCAGCGCATGATCCACAGTTGGACCAGGAGCAGGAGAGCCGCGCCGGCGCCGATCCAGATCCAGAGCGTCCGGCGGAATTCGGCGACCTGGGCATTGAACACCCGTTCGTGCTCGGCCACGACGATCACAAAGGCCTGGTCTCCGTCGTCAACCTCCCAGGCGAGTCCCTGGCGCAATACGAAGGCCTCCTCGGGGCCGATGTCGGCCTGCTCCAGAAACTCGACCTCGCCGGGCGCCAGGGGCTGGACCGGCAATTGCGGGTTCTCGCCCATGGACGACGGGGATTGCCAGTCGAAGCCCTGGCCGGCAATTCGTGCATAGAGCCCGGAATCCGGGCGGGAAAAACGCGCTTCCGGCAGTTCGTCGGGCATGAGCAGGGCCCCGTCCGGCGTTACCTCGGCTACGGCCAGCAGCGTGTAGACGTGCGCCTGCAGACGCTCGCGTACGGCTTTCGCCAGGCTGTCGCGAATGGCCGCATCCAGGATCAACCCCATGCTGCCCAGGAAAAGGATAAGAACGGCGGTTGCGGCCAGCAGCAGGCGTTGCGTGAGGGAGCGCATCAGGCCGCCGGCGGATCGGCGTCAGGCCCGCTCGCGATCGAACTGGCGAAACCGATAGCCTCGCCCGCGCAGCGTCTCGATCGGCTTCCACACACCGTCCGGATCGATCTTGCGTCGCAGGCGCCCAATGAACACCTCGATGACATTGCTGTCCCGCTCGAAGTCCTCGTCGTAGATGTGTTCGGTGAGGCGCATCTTGGAAATCACTTCACCGGCGTGCAACAACAGGTATTCGAGCACCTTGTACTCGTAGGAAGTCAGTTCGACCGGCTCGCCTTCGACGGCCAGCGTCTGGGCCGCCGTATCCAGCTTGTAGGGACCCGCCTCGAGCTCTGCGCGTGCCCAGCCAGCCGAGCGACGGACCAGGGCGTTGATCCGCGCCATCAACTCCTCGATCACGAACGGCTTGACCAGATAGTCATCCGCCCCGGCTTCCAGCCCGGCTACCTTTTCCTGCCAGGCGTCGCGGGCGGTCAATATCAGGATCGGGAACTTGCGGTCGGCTTCTCTCAGCCGCGCGATGACTTCCATGCCGGACAGCTTCGGCAGGCCCAGGTCCACCACGGCGACGTCGATCGGGTATTCGAGGCCATAGTAGAGCCCCTCTTCCCCATCCCCGGCCGCGTCGACCGCGAAACCCTCCGCGCGCATCCGCCCGACCAGTTCCTCGCGCAGCGGTGCCTCGTCCTCAATCAGCAGAATGCGCATCGGGCTTCCCTCGTTTCACCGGATCGCCGGGAACCCGTATGGTGCGCACCCTGCCCTCCGGCGTGAGCACCTTTATGACGTGGACCTCCCGATTGCCTTTCACCTCGGTCCTGGCCGACAGGATCTTGCCATTGGTGTCACGGCGCACCTGCTCCACCGCCTGGGACAGGGAGATCGCCTGCGCGACACCGATGGCCAGCACCAGCGTCAGCGCGACCAGAATCTTGGAAAGTTTCTTCAGCACGGAATGCATTCTAGGCCAATCGAACTTAACCGATCATGAACCGGACCTCAGACCGGGCGGGCCCCCGGAGAATTGATGGGGGATATGTAGCTGGTTGCCTCCAGCCCCTCGTCCTTGAACGCAGCGACCATGGCTTCGGCCGCCTGCCGCGACGATGACTCGGACTTGAACCAGGCGAAAACGCTCGGACCGGAACCAGAAATCGAACACCCCAGGGCCCCATGATCCAATGCCGCGGCCTTGACCTTGTTGAACCCCGGAATATGCGGGCTGCGGACGTGCTCGATCAGCAAATCCTGCAGCGACGCCTCGATCAGGTCGAGATCGCGGTGAAAGCAGCCGGCGAGAAACGCCGCCAGGTTGGCCATCTGGGCGACGGCCTTCTGGCGCTCGAAATGATCCGGCAACTCGTTGCGCGATGCACTGGTCTCGATCTTCATGTTCGGGTGCACCAGGACGCAGCGCAGGGTGTTCGGCATCTTGACCTGCACGACGCGCGGATTCGCCGCGGGTCCCGAGATGGTCAGGCCGCCCAGCAGGGCCGGCCCGACGTTGTCGCCGTGGGCATCGCCGGAAGCCGCGGTCTCCCCCGCGAGCGCGTAGGGAAAGAGTTCGGCGGTCGGCAACGGGATCTTCAGCATCATGTTCACAGCGAAAACGGCGGCTGCAGCCGAAGCGGCAGACCCGCCCATGCCTGACCCCAGGGAGATCCCCTTCTCGATCTCGATTTCGAACCCGCTGTCCAGCTGCAGGGCCTGGGCCATCGCCTTGATGGCGGCTGCTGCCGTGTTCCGTTCATCGTCCGGCAGATCGGTGACCACGCCCGAAATACCGGTCACCCGGACCCCTGGCGCTTCGCACCGGTTTACCGTAACCGTATCCCCGACGCCGGCGATCGCATGCCCGAGCACGTCGAAACCCACGCCGACATTGCCCACCGAGGCCGGGGCGAAGATGGTGACCGACTTGGCGTTACCCAGTGCGCTGGTCACATCATGCTCCCATCGGCGTTCCGCGCGAGCGACCGCAACATTCCATGCTGCTCAAAATCCCCTGCCACATGTCAGCTAGTATGCCCAGACCGGGGCCATCGGAAAACCCCAATTCACACGACAGCGGTTTCGAGCACGGCATCCCGCGCTTCTTCGATGACGGACACGTCGGCCCCGGCGAGATGGGCGCGCTCGCTGATGATGCGGCGCCAGCGCTTGGCACCGGGTATGCCCTGGTAGAGACCCAACAGGTGGCGGCTGATGTGCTTGAGATACACCCCGTTGCCCAGTTCCCGCTCGATGTACGGGATGAGCCGGTTCAGGTACCGCTCCCGCTCGAGCAACTCGCTTCCCGCCAGCATCGCGTCGAGCTGCGCCAGCAGATAGGGATTTTGATACGCGGCCCGACCGAGCATCACTCCGGCCACGCGTTCCAGGTGATGCTGCGCCGCGCCAAGCGAATCGATGCCGCCATTGATGACGATCGTCAGGTCCGGGTAGTCAGACTTCAGACCATAGACACGATCGTAATTCAGCGGCGGGAGCTCGCGATTTTCCTTGGGGCTGACCCCCTGCAGCCAGGCTTTCCGGGCATGCACGATGAAAACCCGGCATCCGGCAGCGGCCACGGTCGCAACGAACCGGTCGAGATCGACCTGGTCATCCTGGTCATCCACACCGATCCGGTGCTTGACCGTCACCGGAATGGAAACCGCCTCCCCCATGGCGGCGACGCATTCGGCCACCAGGTCGGGCTCGCGCATCAAACACGCACCGAAGCGGCCCGATTGGACCCGGTCCGACGGACATCCGACATTCAGATTGACCTCGTCATAGCCCAGGTCTTCGGCGATGCGGGCACTGGCAGCCAGCGCGTCGGGTTCTGATCCGCCCAGCTGCAACGCTACCGGGTGCTCCGAGGGATCGAAGGCGAGCAACCGGTCCCGGTCGCCATGCAGCACAGCGCCGGTCGTGACCATCTCGGTATAGAGCCGCGCCCCGGGCGCCAGGACCCGATGGAAGTACCGGCAATGGCGGTCCGTCCAATCCATCATCGGGGCGACGCAGAATGCCCAGGGCGACGAGAGCGTCTCTTTTGGTGCTATTGCCGATTTCACGGCACGGGAGTTTATCAGGAGCCGAGTACCTTCGCGTTCAGGGCGGCCAAGGGCCATTGGCGAAACACCGAATCGGAAAAATGGGTTCGCCATTGCCTGTCGGGACCCATATTTTCCGTATCGGTAAATTTTTCTTGCAATGCGGCCCTTCTAGACGATAATTTCCATTACGGTAAAAAATAGCGCATAGCTTGTGGCCATGTCACCGAAAAAGCACAAATTCGCCTGCGTTCATACGCCTGAGGCACTGGGCCAGCTGGTCCGCGACCACCGCAAACGCCTGAAACTGACTCTTCAGGAAGTATCGGACACCAGCATGCTGGGTTTGCGCTTTCTGTCTGAAATGGAGCGCGGCAAGGAGAACGCGTCGCTGGGCAAGACGCTTCGCGCGCTTCAAGCCGTGGGGCTGGAGGTCCTGGTCCTGCCTCGCGCTGACGCCGCGCGCGTCATGCGCACACTGGAAGCCGAGGGAGATGATCCGTGAGAGAGCGCGCGGGAAGCGTCTGGTATGAGGATCACCGGGTTGGCAGCCTGCGTTCCGACTCCCGCGGGGCCATTCATTTTCGGTACGACTCGGATTGGCTGGAACGCGGCTTTCCAGTCTCTCTTCAGCTACCTCTGGCTCAAGACGAAGCTGAGGTGAATGCGCACGCCTTCTTCCAGGGGCTCCTCCCCGAGGGCCGCAGTCGCCGGCGGATCTGCCGACGGCTGAGGATCGATCCGAATGACGACGCGGGCCTGCTGCTGGCCATCGGTGAAGATTGCGCCGGGGCGCTGAGCATCCTGGCCGACGCACGTGAGCCGGACACCGACACGACCCCTCCGCAAGAATTCACGATCGAGACTATCCGCACGTTGGTCCGATCGCGTGGCGAGGCAGCACCCAACATCGTCGAGACGCCCCAACGATTCTCCCTGGCCGGCGCGCAAGAGAAATTGCCGGTGATCTACCGCGAGGGGCGATTTTTCCAGCCGAACCGGAACCATCCCTCCACCCACATCCTCAAGTTCGAAACCCACCGCCATGTGTGCTTTGCCGAGCAGTTGTCGCTGGACCTGGCGAAGGCGCTGGGCCTGGTCGTCGTCGACGCGAGCTTTCGCGTGTTCGAAGAGGCCGATGGCGAAATACCCTACCTGCTCATTTCACGCTACGACCGGCGAGTGGACGATGACGGCAACGTGCACCGGCTGCACCAGGAGGACATGATCCAGGCCCTTGGCTACGAGACCGATTTCAAATACCAGAGCGAGGGCGGTCCTGGCCTGGATGCAGTCATCCCGCTGCTGACCCGGGAGACCGCGAACCCGCCGGAGCAGATCCGCCGGGTAATCGACTGGCAGATCTTCAACTACCTGGTCGGCAACTATGATGCCCACGGCAAGAACCTGGCCCTGCTATATGGGCCCACGAGTGCCCTGCCCCAGCTGGCCCCGTTCTATGATCTGGT
>JAWVZU010000141.1:0-10199 GCA_033722075.1 Lysobacterales bacterium | reverse complement strand
TAGACCGTGTCGGCGTCGAACAGGTCAGCCTTGATGTCATTCACGAAGGCCGTGTCCGGCACACCCGGCAGGTCACCGACCTCGATGCGGGTCCAGTTGCCACCACCATCGCTGGAGACCTGGATCAGCCCGTCCTCGGTACCCGCGTAGAGCACGCCTTCGGCGATCGGGGACTCGGCCAGCGAGGTGAGCGTGTTGTACTGCGACATGGCCAGCATGTCCCAGGGCGAGTCCCAGCTCTGCTGACGACCCATGATCGGCAGCAGCATGCGATCCTGGTTGAGGGTCAGGTCGCCCGACACCGGCGTCCAGCTGTCGCCGCGATTGTCGGAACGCCAGACGCGCTGCGATGCGAAATAGAGGCGCGTCGGCGAGTGCGGGCTGACCAGGATCGGCGCATCCCAGTTGAAGCGCTCCGGCGGTTCGCCGGGTCCGGGCTGCGGCTTGATGTAGACGATCTCGCCCACGGTCCGGTCATAGCGGACGAGATTGCCCTGCTGCCATTCGCTGTAGACGATATCGGGATTGCCAGGCTCCGTCGCCTGGTCGTGCCCGTCGCCGAACAGGGTGACGAACCAGTCCGAGTTGCGGATGCCGTGGACGTTGTCCGTGCGCGACGGTCCACCCTGCGAGTTGTTGTCCTGGGTGCCGCCATACACGTTGTAGAACGGCTCGTCGTCATCCACCGCGACCTTGTAGAACTGGGTCACCGGCAGATTGGCCACGAAACGCCAGGTCTCGGTGTGGTCGAAGGTCTCGTAGAGTCCGCCGTCGGAGCCGAACATGATGTAGTCGGGATCGTCGGGGCGAAACGCGATGGCGTGATCGTCCACGTGCTTGTGCTCGTTGCTCATGGGCTCGAAGGTCTTGCCGCCATCGAAGGAGATCTGGCTGGTGTTGCTGACCAGGTACAGACGTCCCGGATGGTGCGGACTGACGTAGAGCTCCTGGTAATAATGCGGACCGGTACCCCCGGAAACCGTCTCCGAGCGCATCTCCCAGGAGGCGCCCCGATCGGTCGAGCGGTAGACTGCGCCGTTGCGCCGGTCCAGTTCGATCGCGGCGTAGATCGTGTCCGGGTCGTGAGGCGAAACGGCGAGACCGATCTTGCCCATGTTGCCCTTCGGCAGACCGCCTTCCTGCCCGGGTTCGCGAAGGCCCAGTTCCATCCACGTCTCACCCCCATCGTCCGAGCGGTAGATCCCGGTCTTGGGCCCGCCGCCCATGTAGGCTGCGACCGTTCGGTGGTGCTGCCAGGTGGCCGCGTAGATCACGTCCGGATCGCGCGGATCCGCGACGATGTCGGTGACCCCCGTGTATTCGTTGTCCCCGAGGGTCTTCGTCCAGGTCTTGCCGGCGTCAGTCGTCTTGTAGAAGCCGCGCTGGCCGCCGGGTGCCCACAACGGGCCCTGCGCCGCGACGAGGACGGTGTTCGAATCCTCCGGGTGAACGATGATGCGAGCGATGTGCTCGGTATTCTCCAGGCCACGCTTTTCCCAGGTCTGCCCGCCGTCGGCGCTGCGGTATATGCCGTCCCCATAACCCACGTGGCGACCGCCGACATCCTCACCGGTGCCAACCCACACGATGTTCGGATTGCTCGGATCCAGCGTGATGGTCCCGATCGAGTAGGAATCCTGGTCATCGAAAATCGGCGTCAGCGTCGTCCCGGCATTCACCGTCTTCCAGACCCCGCCCGAACCGACGGCCACGTACCAGATGTTGGGATCGTCCGGATGGAACTTGATGTCCGCGATCCGGCCCGACATGAGCGCCGGTCCGATGTTTCTCAGTTCGAAGCCTTTGTAGAGCTCGGCCGGGTCGTCGTCGGCATCCTGTCCGGTGGCCGTACCGAGGATCATTACCAGGGCCAGGCCAGCGAGCACGCGCGAGATGGGATGAGTCATCGAAGTTCCCTCATTGGTAGTGCAGGCAAGGCTGCGAAGAATAGCGAATTCAACCGTGTAATTCTCGTGATCCACCCGCGATGCCAAGCCAAATGGCTTTCATGGTTAATCGTATTTGGGATGATCAACCGAGTCCGCTTGGCGTGAGTTCATCGCGAACTACCACCCGGTTCCGGCCCGCCTGCTTGGCTTCGTAAAGCGCCTCATCGGCGCGGTTGACCAGGCTCTGCGGCGTCTCGTCCTCCGCCTGGACGACGCCAAAGCTGATGGTCACCCGGCAATCGTGGGGCAATCCCTCGAAGCGCTCCTCGGCGACGAGGTCGCGGATCCGGTTGCACAGCTCGGCGGCATCATCGGCGAACGTTTCCGGAAAGCCGAGCAGGAATTCCTCTCCGCCGAAGCGTGCCACGTAATCCGTTTCCCGCAGTTGAGTCTCCATGACCCGGGCCATGCGCTGCAGGACCTGGTCACCGGCGCCGTGAGAGAAGCGGTCGTTGATCGCCTTGAAATGATCGATGTCACCCAGCGCAATGGACAGCGGGCGATGATAGCGCTGCACCCGGTGCATCTCGGCCTGCAGCCGTTCATCGATATAGCGCCGGTTCCAGATGCCGGTCAGCGAGTCGGTCTTGCTCAGTGCGTCCAGCTCGTCCGCCTTTTCGCGCAGCTGGCGGGTCCGCTCGTCGACCAGGCGTTCCAGGTCGATGCGGAGTTCCGCAAACCGGCGAATGGTCAGCATGGCCGTCCCGATCATGACCAGCACGAAGGCAAACTCGAGGGCCTGGAAGCGCGCGTAGGATAGTGCCACGAGGATGCCCAGGCCGAAGGACCCGAATTCGACCGACCAGAGAAACCAGTTGAACCCTTTTGTCGGGTCGCCCCCCCGGATCCAGATGGTCAACGCCATGCCCAGGTCATTGAGTACCTGCATGACGACGGCGAGAATCAGGAGATCGAGCAGACCGCTCGCGGTCAACCCGGTGAGCGGCACGTCGCCGCCCAGCCCCTGGTAAAGACTCGCGCCGAAAAAGATCACCAGGGCCATCAACCCGCTGTTGTGCAGACAGCTTTGAATGACTTCCGGGAGCGGCGTACCCCGGGCGAGACGATGCAGCGGGTAGGACAGGGAGGCCAGGCCACCGATAACAGCTGCCGGCCAGGGCCCCAGGATCAGAATCGCTGCGGCCTGGCCCAGCCTGTCGAAGGAAGCATGTCCGAAATAGGGATTGGCAAAGCCCACGCTGATGGAGAGCAGCGAAATGACATAGAGCCATACTGCCGTGCCCGGATCACCGAAAACCTTGTGCGGTTCGGCCGTAAGGGCCAGCGTACCAGCGCCCACCGCAAACAGCGCGATGCATTCGACCCAGAAAAGCTTGTTTCGGCCCGGCGCGACGGTCATGGACGACTCCCACTCCTGGGGCCATTATCCATCAACTCGTCGGGATGTCGCCCTTCAATGCAGATGGATAGAGTGAGCGGAGCTTCTGCACCTTCGGCGCTGAAATGGCCGCGATGTAGGGTTGATCCGGATTTCGCTCGGCATAGTTCTGGTGATATTCCTCGGCCGGGTAGAAACCGTCCAGAGGCTCTAGGGTCGTCACCACGTCGCTGCCGAATATCTGCTGCTCGTTCAGCAGATCGATATAGGCCTGCGCGACCCGTTTCTGCTCGTCGGAGGCATAGAAGATAGCCGAGCGATACTGCGTACCCCGGTCGTTTCCCTGTCGATTCAGCTGGGTTGGATCGTGGGCGGCAGAGAAGAATACCTTCAGGATCTCTCCGAAGGTTACTCGCGCCGGATCGAAGCGGACCCGGACGACTTCGGCATGGTTGGTCGTTCCGCTGCAGACGGTCCGATAATCGGCGGACTCCTCCGTGCCGCCGGCGTAGCCCGACTCGACTTCGAGGACGCCGTCGATCTCCTTGAAAACCGCTTCAACGCACCAGAAACAGCCGGCGCCCAGCACCACCTCCTGTTCCGAGCCGCTGTCGGGAATGTCTTGCGGGGGCGCCGGAAAATCGCCCAGGTCACGCAGCCGATGACTGATGTCGCATTCGTTCATGAGATTCTGCTTCGTCATACCGTCTCCCATTATTCACGCAATTTGTCGAGAAGTCGTGCGCTGACCGTTGCCGGATCCACCCGTGCCTCCAACTGGCCGGCCTTTACCAGGTGACCCACGACCGGACACAGATCCTGCTCCGGGTGCCGCCAGTCCAGGCGCCATTCGGTCTGCGACCGCCAGCTGGCGACATCTTCCGGAAGCAGTTCGTAGCGACTTGCGATGAAGGCCTCCGCATCCGACCGACGGACCGCCGCGAAGGCGGCATCGAGGCAACGCAGGACCTTGAGCAGCGCTTCCGGCTCATCTTCGATGACCCGCTCCGCAGCGACGATCACGAAGGAAGGCCAGGGCGTGGTGACGACACCGATCCGACGCCATTCGCCGCTGTCAACCAGATGCTTGGTCGTGTAGAGCTCCCAGAGGAAACCGTCGGCTTCTCCGCGCGGCAGCGCCGCTCTGGCTCCCTCGAGGTCTCCCACCGTCGCAAACTTCAGCGATTCCAGCGGCCATCCCCGCTGTTCGGCCATCACTGCAGCCATCAGCTGCGAGCCGGAGCCTTCGCGGCTTATGGCAAAGGTCGTGCCGCGGAGATCGTCGATAGACTGGGCCGGATGCGCCTCCGCCACGTGTACGCCCCAGCGCAGGGGGCTTTCGACATAGGTCGAGATGATCCTGATCGTTGCACCCCGGGCCGCAGCAGCCACGGCGCCCTCGGTCAGTACCGGCGCCAGGTCCAGTTCGCCCGCCTCGAGCGCGGCAACCATCGCGCCCGTGCCGCCCGGGTAATCGGTCCAGTCCACCGCCACGCCGGCATGCGCCCAACAGCGGACCGTTTCCGGACGGTGCCAGATGAAGTTGTAGTGTTCGTGGACGCCGCCGGCGCGCAGGCGGATGGGGTCTGACATTCCAGTCCTTGGCATGGTCAACACCGCAACAGACCAAGTTTGGCCCGAGTTCATTACAAGCGATCGCGCACACCGTACGCCAATAGACCCAGCTGAGCAAAGACGCCCGTCACCCCAGGATTGTGGCAGGATAGCGTCCTGTTTCGCGAGCGAGGCCGAACTTGGGAGCACCCAGCTACGATGCCGTCGTCATCGGCGGCGGCCACAACGCACTGGTCTGCGCCTGCTATCTCGCCGCGGCGGGCCTCAAGGTGCGTATCCTCGAGCGCCGAGGGGTGGTCGGCGGTGCCGCCGTCACCGAAGAGTTCCACCCCGGATTTCGCAATTCCGTGGCCAGCTACACGGTCAGTCTGCTGCATCCCAGGATCATCGCCGATCTGAGGCTGGCCGAACACGGACTGAAGATCCTCGACCGCCCGCTGTCCAACTTTCTCCCGATCTCCGATGAGGAGGGCATCAAGGTCGGTGGCGGCCTGGCGGCGACGCAGCGGGAATTCGCCCGGTTCTCGAACCACGACGCGGAAAGACTGCCCGCCTACTACGAAATGCTGGAGGGTGTCGCCGACGTATTGCGCCAGTCGCTGCTGGAAACGCCGGCCAACCTCGGGGGCGGCCTGGCGGACGTCTGGCGGGCCATCCGTCTCGGCGGTCGCCTCAAGAAGCTGCCCATGAACGTTCGCCGCGACGTACTGGACATGTTTACCAAGAGCGCAGCGGAAGTCCTCGATGGCTGGTTCGAGAACGACCACATCAAGGCCGTGTTCGGGTTCGACGCGGTGGTGGGCAATTACGCAAGTCCCTATACCCCGGGTTCCGCCTATGTCTTGCTGCACCACGTTTTTGGCGAGGTCAACGGCAAGAAAGGCAACTGGGGCCACGCCGTCGGCGGGATGGGCGCCATCACGCAAGCGATGGCCCGGGAGGCCGAGGCGCGGGGCGTGGAGATCTCGACGGAGGCCTCGGTCAGGAAGGTGCTGGTTGCCGACGGCCGAGCGACCGGCGTGGAACTGGAGAGCGGCGAGCGCATTGCGGCCCAGCGCGTCGTTTCCGGGGTAAACCCACGCCTGCTCTATCTGCAGATGATCGACGCAGACGAGCTCGACGGGGAATTCCTGAAACGGATTCAAGGTTACAAATGCGGCTCGGCAACCTTTCGCATGAATGTTGCGCTCTCGGAACTGCCCGATTTCACCTGCGCGCCCGGCACCGATCAGCAGCTGCACCACCAGGCGGGCATCATCCTCGCGCCGACCATGCGCTACATGGAAGAGGCCTACCTGGATGCGCGGCGCCATGGCTGGTCACGCCGCCCGATCATCGAAATGCTCATTCCCAGTACGGTCGACGACACGCTTGCACCGCCCGGCCGGCATGTTGCCAGCCTGTTCTGCCAGCACTTCGACTACGACCTGCCGGGCGGAAAAACCTGGGACGACCACCGCGAAGAAGTCGCCGACCTCATCGTCGACACGGTCGATGCCTGGGCGCCCAACTTCAAGGCCAGCGTATTGGGCCGCATGGTGCTTTCACCGTTGGACCTGGAACGGAAATTCGGTCTCGTCGGCGGCGACATCTTCCACGGCAAGTTGACCCTGGACCAGCTCTACAGTGCCCGTCCGATCCTCGGCTACGGCGCCTATCGCGGCCCGATCGAAAATCTCTACATGTGCGGCTCCGGCACCCACCCGGGCGGTGGCGTGACCGGCGCACCCGGCCACAATGCGGCACGTGAAATCCTGAAAAGTCCCCGCTGAATCCCTCAGGTCGCGGTGGCTTTGCCGGATCCGGCGTCGTTGGGCAAGATCCAGCTGAAAAAGACCTCCATGGAAGCCCGATCGCCGTCGCCGACGTGGTAGAAGGTCACTCCTCGGTCCTCGATCTCCCAGAATTCCTGGAAGGTCCGGGTAAATAATTCCTCGCGAACGGTGCGCAGGAACCCGGGGTTTTCGTCCTCGATGTCCGAGGCAATGCGGCGCGCCAGGTCCTCGCGTCCCCGACGGATGAAGAAAGCTCCCAGGATGGCCTGGCTCTTGCGAATCCCACGCAGACGGTTTTCATTGGCCCAACTGTCGGCTTCCTGGTCAAGCTGCAGAAAGCTGTCCAGGAGCCGCTCGGCGGTCTCGGGATAGCCCTCGAAACACTCCATGATCAGTACTCTCAGGTCGTAGGCGACCGTATCGGTAATGAAGAAGATGCCCCGCTTCTGACTGTTGTGCGCGTAGTACTTGAAATACTCGGCGACCCGCGCCAGCACATCGGACTGATCCAGCATTTCCGCAGCAAACAGCCGGTACTGGTAGAAGACATGGACGGCCGTCCGGATGTCCCGCTCGCTCAGCGCATACATGATGAGGGTGTTGAAACTCTTGATGATGAAGTCCCGACAACCCTCGTCGTTGTGGCGAACGGCCGCGACGCCGATGTCGCGGAGGCTGATGGCCGCGCAGCTGGTGATATCCCGGAACTTCCGCAAGGAGGAAGTAAAGGCAATCTCGAAGCGCTTGAAGATCTGCATCTCCAGCCAGAGCGGATCACGGGTTACGATCTCCGGCGAATCGTCCGAGGCCCGGCTTCGCCGATTCACGGAAAACCAGGCATCCGGCAACTGCGGTTTTTCCCTCAGGTAGAACACCGTCAGCGACTTGAGCGACTCCAGGCCGTCCAGCGCGAGGGAAATGTCCGAATGCGTCACCGAGGCCTGGGAGATGTCGCTCAGCTGCTGGATCGAGTTCTTGACCTCCGACCGCAATTCCCTTGCCCGTCCGGGTTCATCCCGCGCCTGGCGAATCGAAAGTGCGCTCGCCGCCTCGATCTTGGCAATGATGTTGGCCGGCTGCAGGAATCGGAAGAGGTAGTGGAAATAGGGAATGACCAGGACGATCGCCAGCGTCGAAACGACGCTGAACAGGGTCATGCTAGAAGGCGAGTAGGTCTGCTCGGTGATCGAATCGGCGAGCCAGAAGCCGAAGATCAGGGGGATCACATAGGCGAACAGGAGAGCGCGGTTGATCGGGTCGGCGAGAAACAGGTCGACGACCCGGGACGTGTAGCGGGTTGCGGACAACTGGACGATGATCGCCACCACCGTGATCGCGATCGCAAATACCCCCGCAAGAACCTCCAGCATGGAAATGATGATGGTCCGCGCGGTATCGGGGTCTTCCCCGACCTTCCACGTCCCCCAGATCAGTTCCGGCTGCTGCCAGAAATCGATCAGGCGGCCGAGAAACAGCAGCATCAACGCCGCGATGACCGCGATCGCCACCGGCCGAATCCAGTTCATGTCGCCGACCAGCCTCCTGTCGCTACACCAGGATCAGTTTACGCCCCGTTCAAGTAGAAAACACTCGGCCGGGAAACGAACCCGATCATTCGCGGTCCACGCGTATAATCATGGGCGCAAGCGAGGTGAAACTTCATGAACGATCAGGCCGGGGTTCACCCCGCGAACGCCATTGCACGGCTCGCCGAGAACGTCGAGTCGGTCATCAGCGGACAGAGTGGAGCGCTGCGGATCATTCTCGCGGCGATGGCCAGCGGTGGGCATGTCCTTCTCGAGGACTTTCCGGGCACCGGGAAAACCACTCTCGCCAAGGCCATTGCACTCTCGCTGGGCGCCACCTTCCGCCGGGTCCAGTTCACGCCGGACCTCCTTCCGTCCGACATTCTCGGCGTCTCGGTGTTCGATCAGGAGGCCCAGGATTTCAGCTTTCGAAGGGGTCCGATCTTCACCGACATCCTGCTGGCCGACGAAATCAACCGGGCGTCCCCGCGAACCCAGTCCGCCCTGCTGGAGGCCATGGCGGAAAACCAGGTCAGCGTGGAAGGGGCTTCCTATCGACTGTCCGACCTGTTCTTCGTCATCGCGACCCAGAATCCCGTGGAGTTCCGCGGGACCTATCCGTTGCCGGAAGCGCAGATGGACCGGTTTGCAGTTCGGCTGAGCCTCGGGTACGTCGATCAGGATTCCGAGGTGGCGATCGTTCAGGCCCAGCGCCGCGAGCACCCGCTTGACTCGGTGCAGCCCTGCGTATCAGCGGAAGACGTCATCGGACTGAAGCGCGCCGTGCGGGAGGTGCATATCTCCGATGAACTCCAGAACTATGCCGTTTCGCTGGTGCGAGCGACGCGGCAGGCGCGCAACGTCCAGATGGGCGCCAGTCCTCGGGCCTCCCTGAACCTGATCTCTGCCGCAAAGGCCCTGGCCCTGGTCGACCGATCGGAGTTCGTTACCCCGGATCATCTCCATGAGCTGCTGGTCCCGGTAGTCGCCCACCGGCTGGTGCTCAATCCAAAGGCCCGGTTCTCCGGAATTACCCCGGAGAGCGTGCTCGATGATATTCGGCGGGAGATACCCGTACCCGCCTGACCGATGTATCGCCCGATCTACAAAGTGTTCCATTTTGGTGCCGGATCGCGCTTCTGGTCACGGCGCCGCTTCACCCCGGCAGGCCGCTTCGTGCTGCTCTGCGCGTTCGTGGCCGCGCTGCTCGGGATCGATACGGACCTGACCATGACCTACCAGCTCTTTACGCTGGCCGTCGCCATGGTCGCCGTGGCCTACCTGGTGACGCTCTACTCTCGTGGTCGCTTCGAAGCGACGCGCTCCCTGCCCTCTTTTGTGACGGCGGGCGAGTCCTTCACCTACCGATGTCACATGAGCAACCAGGGTGCGCACAACGAGCGCGGCCTGGAGATCCTGGAACGTCCGCGCGACCCGCGGCCGTCCTACCGTGAATTTCGCGCCGATGCGCCATCCTGGTGGCGGGGGCTCTATCCCCACTGGCGGCGTCACCTGGCGCGGCGCGAGGCTGCGGAGGTGGACGTCCAGAAGCTCGACCAGCTTCCCGCCGGGCAGAGCGCCGTGGTGACGATGGAAGGACTCGCGCACCGCCGCGGATACCTGGAGTTCGATGCGGTGACGATCGGCCGCAGCGACCCCTTGGGCTTGTGCCGTGCGCTGAACGACCTGCCCCGGCGCGAACGGCTCCTGGTGCTGCCGAAGCGCTACGACGTGCCGGAGATGGATCTTCCGGGCGCACGCATCTACCAGCCGGGCGGCGTCACCCTGGCCGCATCGAAGGGGGATTCGGAGGAGTTCGTGGGTCTTCGGGATTATCGGCCCGGAGACCCGCTGAAGCGCATCCACTGGAAGAGCTTCGCGCGCACCGGCAAGCTGATCGTCAAGGAATACCAGGATGAATATTTCGAGCGTCATGCCCTGGTGCTCGACACTTTCACCGATGCGTCGGGCGAGTTGGTCTTCGAGGAGGCCGTGTCGATTGCGGCATCGTTCGTCTGCACGCTGGAGTCCCAGG
>JAWVZU010000140.1:0-10265 GCA_033722075.1 Lysobacterales bacterium | reverse complement strand
GCCCGACAATGTCCCGAACTGCGGTCCACCCACGATCTCGAAACCCAGCGCGTCGCCGTCTAGGTCCGATCCAGTCAGCGTGATGGCGACTGGCTGATCTTCGGGCGTTGTGATGGACTGGGCTTCTGCTACGGGTGCGTCATTAACCGGCAGAACGGTAATGGTCACGGTGCCCAGTTCGGAGTCGAACCCGCCGTCATTGGCGATGAAGGTGAACCTGTCGGTTCCGTTGAAATCGGGGCTCGGCGTATAGGTCAGATTTGGCAGTTCGCCACTCAGGGTGCCATTCAGGGGCGCATCGACTATGAAAAAGGTCAACGGATCGTTATGGACGTCCGTGGCCTCCAGCAACACGGCAACCGCGTCGTCCTCAAGCACCTCGACTTCAAGATCAGTGGGCTCAGCAGGAATGTTGTGGCAATAACCCGGACCCTTGTAGTTAAAGCTCAGCCAACCGTTGCCGTTCAGTTCGTAGTCCGTCAGCTCGATCGCGATGAAATCGGCCACGTGATAGTCCAAGTCGGACCCTTCCTCGCGCATCGCATCGTGCGCGACGATGACGATCTCCTCGCCGAGCAGGTCGCCCAGGCTGATGAGGTCGTTCAGAGCATCTCGAACGGAACTCGAGTTCATGACGCCCGGCGCCCCTTCCACCCAGTCGCCAACATTTATCAAGAGGTCTGAAGGGTCGTCGGGGTTGACATAGGTCTCGGCGTTGCCGGGCATATCGAGACTGTCGGCGAGCGTGTTGGCGTCAGTCTGCCCGGCCCAGGTCAGAAAACCGAAATTGCCCGGACCAGTGCCGGAAGGGACCTGGTCGAACGCCTGACCGGAATCCGCATCGGCGATAGTGGCATCGTCAACAACGATGGGATACAGATCGCAGCGAAGCGAATCCGAATCTGCGAATGATGCCGTAAAGGCCAGGAACCCAAGAACAAAGCCGCAAAGTCGCGCCATGACACAAACCCCTACTGTTTTTGGACGCGACGAGCACTTTGCGAATAGCCATGGCCGGTGGCGTCAATCGTGATTACTTCTCCTTAGCCAGAGCTTCGACCCGAACACGCCCGTGGCGACCACACCGGGCCACAGAAAGACATCGATTCAGGACCTCCCCTGACGAGATTTACCTGTCTATACAGGTTAAAAGAGCGCGCACCCTACCCTGCAATGCGGGTGCTGTCAAATTTATGTGAAATATTAAATATGACTAATGACTTATATAGGGTTCGTCCGAGTCGCGAACAGCCTGCCTGTCCACGATTATGGAAAGCTCTCTCGAGCAGCTCTGACCGCCCCACCAAGACATTCGGGCCTGCACCCTGGTCGTTCACATGCAGCCTGCTAGCAAACGCGTCAACTAGTCCCAAACGACTGTAATTCCGTGGAAAACCTGTTGGCTTTGGCTGCCGATCCAGCCGTGTGGGCGGCACTCGCGGCGCTGATCGCGATGGAAGTGGTCCTCGGCATCGACAATCTCATCTTCATCTCGATTCTCACCAACAAGCTGCCGGCCGAACAACAGGCAAAAGCGCGCTTCGCCGGAATCGGCGCCGCGGTCGTACTGCGCCTGCTGCTGCTTACCATGGTGGCCTTTATCGTCACCCTCACCGCGCCGGTTTTCGAGCTGTTCGGCAACGGCTTTTCCTGGAAGGACCTGATCCTCATCGCCGGTGGACTGTTTCTGGTCTGGAAGGCCACCAAGGAAATTCACCACAATGTCGATCCCGAGCCGACGCCCGACCTGTTCGAAGGCAGCACCAAGCGGGCGGGATTTGCGGCCGTGATCGGACAGATCCTGGTGCTCGACCTGGTGTTCTCGGTGGACAGCATCATCACCGCGGTCGGCATGACCGAACATGTGCCGGTGATGGTGATCGCGGTGGTCTTCGCGGTGACCGTGATGCTGGTGGCGGCCAATCCGCTGGCCCGGTTCATACAGGCCAATCCGACCATCGTGATGCTTGCGCTTGCCTTCCTGCTGCTGATCGGGACGACCCTGATCGCGGAAGGATTCGGGGCCGAGATCCCGAAGGGTTACATCTACGCAGCGATGGCCTTTTCCGCCCTGGTCGAAGGTCTCAACATGTTGCGCAGGCGGGCCCATCGCGGGCTCGCCGACGCCTCACCGGCAGGACCAGCGGAATGATCCGGGCACGACGTGGCGACGGCACGGCGGTGGACGCTGCCGCCGGCATCGAATCAGCCGCCGGGGTCATGTGGATCGATGGGCGTAACCCGGCGGGAAAGACGAACCCGGCCGAGGATGGGGACAGCGACGTTGCAAGTCCGTCGCCAATCCGTAGGCTGAATAGCAGTCCCCCGACGATTGGTAATCCGTGACTGACCTATTATCTGCCTATTCCCCAGGCGAGTACTTCTGTGAGCTGATGGGCGGCGACAGCGCGCCTGCCGGGCATGCGGCCGAAATCATCAAGCGCCTGAACGCCACCGACCTCGAAACATTGCGGGGCCGAGCGCGGGACGTGGAGCTCGAACTGTACAACTCGGGCATCACGTTCACCGTCTACACCGACAAGGACGCCATCGACCGGGTATTCCCCGTCGACGTCATTCCGCGCCTCATCTCGGCCGCGGACTGGACCACCGTCGACCAGGGCATCCAGCAGCGGATCGCCGCGATCAATGCGTTCCTCCACGACATCTATCATGACCGGGCCATCCTCAACGACGGCGTGATCCCGGAAGAACTGGTTCTCGGAAACGCGAACTACCGGGAGGAAATGCGCGGCCTGGACCTGCCCCACCGCAATTACGTCAACATCGGCGGCATCGACCTGGTCCGTGACGGCCGGGGCCAGTTCCGCGTGCTCGAGGACAATGTCCGGACGCCGTCGGGGGTCAGCTACGTGCTGGAGAATCGCAACGTCATGCGCCGGGCATTTCCGGACCTGATGCAGGACATCCCGGTCCGGTCCGTATCGGAATACGGGCAGCGCCTGCGCTCGGCCCTGGAGGAAATGGCCCCGGCCGGCGTCGACGAGCCCCAGGTCGCCCTGCTCTCGCCCGGCACCTACAACTCGGCCTATTTCGAACACGTGTTCCTGAGCCGCGAGATGGGAGTGCCGCTGGTCGAGGGTTCCGATCTGTGCGTCGAGAACGACAAGGTATTCATGCGGACCATCGAGGGGCTGCAGCCGGTCCACGTCATCTACCGGCGTATCGACGATGACTTCCTCGATCCGGAGATGTTCCGCGAGGACAGCCTGCTGGGCGTGCCCGGCCTGATGCGTGCCTACCTGAAGGGCAACCTGGTCCTGGCCAACGCGGTCGGCAACGGGGTGGCCGATGACAAGGCCGTCTATGCCTATATGCCGCGGATCATCGACTACTACCTGGACGAAAAGCCGATCCTTTCGAATGTGGACACCTATATCTGCGGCGAACCGGATGGGTTGAGCTACACGCTTGACCACCTGGACGAACTGGTGGTCAAGCCGGTGGGCGCGTCCGGCGGCTACGGCATCACCATCGGCCCGCGGGCAACCCGGGAAGAACTGGCCCGCTGCCGCCAGGAACTGGAGGATGACCCGGCGAACTTCATCGCTCAGCCGGTGGTGCAGCTCTCGGTCAGTCCGACCCTGGTGACCACCGGCGTAGGACCACGGCATGTGGATCTGCGGCCCTTCGCGGTGACCGGCAAACGGACCTGGGTGCTGCCCGGCGGCCTCACCCGGGTGGCCCTGCGCGAGGGCTCCCTGATCGTCAACTCGTCGCAGGGCGGCGGGTCCAAGGACACCTGGGTTCTGGAAGAAGACGCCGCCACTCAAAGCCAACAGCAGAGTCAGCAATGAGCCACCTTCTCGCCCGCTATGCCGAGGCGGCCTTCTGGATGGGCCGCTACGTGGAACGCGCCGAGAGCCTGGCGCGGGTCATCGACGTCAATGACACCTTTTCCCGCAGTTCGCGGGGCATCGCCGACTGGAACGCGGTCCTCGCGCTGTACGCCGACGAGGAGAATTTTCGCCGGCGCTACGGAGAACCGACCCCCCAGAACGTGGTTCACTTCTACCTCTTCGACCGCACCAACCCGGGCTCGATCATCTCCTCGATCCAGTACGCGCGGGAAAACGCCCGAACCCTGCGGCCGATGATTTCCACCGAGATCTGGGAACACCTGAACGTGTTCAACAAGGAGCTGGGCCAGATGGACGAGCGGCTGGTGGAATCGCCCGGGCTCTACCGTACCTGCAACCGGATCAAGGAGCGCTGCCAGACCCATTACGGCGTGGTGGAAGCCACCATGTATCGGGACGAGACGTGGTATTTCTGCCAGCTCGGAACGCTCCTGGAACGCGGCGCCCAGACCGCCCACTACCTGGACGTGAGATACCGGGACCTGGTACCCGACGAGGGCAATTCGGACGATGATTTCGACGCGGCCCAATGGACCGCGCTGCTCCGGTCTCAGGCCGGTCTGCACGGCTACAGGCGCACCACCCGGAAAGGGATCACGCCGCGCCGGGTCAGCGAATTCCTGCTCTTCGAACGGCGCTTTCCGCGTTCGGTGGCCAGCTGCATCAACAGCCTGGAGGAGACCTTCGACGGCCTGTGCCAATCGTTCGGGCTTTCTCACGGCGACGCATCCGCCGAGCTGATCTCGAGCCTGTCACGCCGGCTCGGCGACGCCGACATCGATACGGTCATCGAGCGTGGCCTGCACCAGACCCTTGACCGGATCCAGACCGAGCTTTACGCCCTGTCCGACCGGCTCCATCGCGACTTTTTCGGCCGTAGCCCTTGACCGCATCCCGCCCCTGGGCGAAAAAGAGCCGCGTCTGAACCGGACCCGGGCGGCTATGCGGCTCCTGATCGAACACCACACCAGTTATCGTTATCGTCAGCCGGTCGAGTTCGATCCCCATCGACTCATGCTGCTGCCGCACGAGGACCATGCCCTCTCGATCGTCGATTTCGACCTGCAATGCTCGCCGCAAGCCGAGCTTTCCTGGCTCCAGGACGTGTTCGGAAACTCCGTGGCAATCGCGCATTTCGCCGAGCCCTCGGACAACCTGAATATCGTCAGCCGGCTGATCATCGAGCGGCCGCCGGCCGATTTCGACCCGATCCCTCTGGTCCCTACGGCACGCCGCCTGCCGGTGGCCTATCCACCCATGGAACAGCCGGATCTCGCACCCGCCCAGTTGCCCCGGCACCCGGAGGACCAGGGAAAGATCCAGGCCTGGCTGCAGGAATTCGTGGCGACGGCGGATGGTGCGACGCAGGCCACGCTGGACCTGATCAACAAGGCCATTCGCTCGCGCTTCGACTACCGCGTCCGCCTGAAACCGGGCATCCAGACCCCGGCCGAGACCCTGCGCAAGGAGTCCGGCACCTGCCGGGATTTTGCCCTGCTGATGATGGAGGCGGCCCGCTCGCTGGGGTTGGCCGCGCGCTTCGTTTCCGGCTACCTGCACGATCCCAGGCACGACCCGGACCTGCACGGGGCCGGACACACCCACGCCTGGGCCCAGATCTACCTGCCGGGTCCGGGCTGGATCGAATACGATCCGACCAACGGAATCGTCTCCGGGGACAATCTGATCCGAGCGGCGGTTGCCCGCGATCCCGCCCAGGCCATACCGGTAGACGGGACGTTCCGCGGTCCGAAGGACGCAACCGTGGCGATGGATGTATCCGTGACGGTAGAAGCGGTCGACGACCAGGCGGCCCTGTGAGACCGCTTCCGGCCCGGGCGGCTCAGAATAGCGTGAGGTAGTAGCTCAGCGCGGTCGAATCCCGGACGCTGTGCCAGCCCTGGAGGTTAGAGAACTCCATCCGGTAATACTGCGTGTAGGACATGTCCGGCGGATGCGCACGATTCGGCGCGATCTCGACGCGCACGACCGTGTCGCTGGGACCGCCGCGCGCCGAAAGCGACTCGATCTTGACGTCGGCGGCGTCGATGAGGAGTGACGCCTGCTCCTCTTGCGAGAGATCGGTGCGCTTCAGATGGTAGCGCTGGTATTCGTTGGCAATCCACTCCTCGATCGCCGCCTTGCCCTCGGTTTCCAGGGTCGAGCCGGCGTACAGCAGCCGGTAACCCCCGAACAGGACGACCACGACAATCGCCGCGACCGCCTGCCAGCCGGTCAGTTTGACTTCCATTGAACAACTCCCGTGTGGTCCCCGCTTTCTACCTTACAGGATCGACGCCCGCGCGCGCTTCTGGCCAGCATCCGGGAGGATGTCGAGACCGCTCCCGCCGTTGCCCGGGGTAGACGCGCCGTTCGATGCCGCCGAACATCAGAGCAGGCCCGGCAGCGTCACGCCCCAGCAGATGGCCAGAAAGGTCGGTTTGAATGGGGTTTGAAGAGCCCGGCGGCTAATCCGCGGAAACGGGCTGATCCGATTCGACCTTGACTGCGGGGAGTTCGGGCCACTCGCCGGGCTCTGCCGCGCGCATGGTATTCAGTCCGTGCCCCTGCCGGGCGAGAAATTCGAGCCAGCGATCAACGAATCCGTTGACGCGCCACCGGTACTCGAAAACATCCGCAGACGGCACCAGTGCCCCGAACAGCGGTTCGTTGACCTCCCCCGGGTAGCAGTGGGTGGCTTCCGCCACGTGGGCATCGTGATAGATGCGCAGATGCACGTCGGGATCGAGAGACACCCCTTCGGCGGTTTCGATGCAGTAGGTCAGTCGCGCAAAGGTGGTATAGCGATGCCGTTCGGTCACCTCCAGGTAGAGCGGCAATTCGCCGTCGACCCGCGAGATGTAGCGTCGGAACTCCAGGTCGTGATCGTCGAAAAGCAGGCCGAGCTGGCGGTAGATTTCGCCATAGAGCTTCATCAGCCGGGAGAATTCCGGCTTGCGCCTTTTCCTGAGCTGGCTCGCCCAATCGTTCATGCTGTCGATCATAGCAGAACCGCCCAAAGCGGCGTGTTAAGGGCGAGCGATACGACACCGGGTGCGCCAGGCATTCAGGAACGGCACGCACGGCCATGTAACCGTCATCCTCGGGCGGCGTTGCCGACCCGGGGATAAGCTAGAACATGTTCCGTTCCAGATCGAAGGCCACCAGGATCTTGCTGGCGATCTCCTCGATGGACGTATGGGTGGTGTTGAGACTGGCAATGCCCTGCATGCGGAACAGATTCTCGGCCTCGGCCACTTCGCGTCGACACTGCTTGAGCTCCGAGTAGCGGCTGTTCGGGCGGCGGATGGTGCGGATCTGATGCAGGCGCATCGGATCGATGGTGAGACCGAACAGCTTATCCCGATGCGGCTTCAGGCGTGGCGGCAGTTCCATCAGGTCGAGGTCGTCCGGGGTCAGCGGGTAGTTACCGGCCTTCACCCCATAGTGCAGCGCCAGGTAGAGACAGGTCGGGGTCTTGCCGGAGCGCGAAACGCCGGTGAGGATGACATCCGCATTCTCGTAATTCACGTCCGCGCCGTCATCGTGTTTCAGCGCGTAGTTGGTGGCGTCCATGCGGTTCTCGTAGGTCTGGTAGTCGACCAGACCGTGGGCCTGGCCCACGCGAGGTGAGCGCTTGACGCCCAGTTCCTTCTCCAGCCGCCCGATGAACACCTCGAAGATGTCCAGCACCAGGCCGTCGCTGTTGAGGATGACCTCGGACAGCCTGGGCTCGACGAGCGTATTGATCACGATCGGGCGGGCGCCGTCCTTCTCGGCCGCGGCCGTGATACGGGCACAGGCCTGCTTCGCCTTCTCCACCGAGTCCACGAAGGGCACCCGGATCTGCTTGAATTCGATGCCTTCGAACTGGGTCAGCAGGCTGTGACCGATGGTCTCGGCAGTGATGCCGGTGCCGTCCGAGATGAAAAATATTGTCCTTTGCATGGCGCGTTCCCTGGATGCTCTCATTCCCTTTGTGCCGGCGAGGAGCCGACCCCCATAGTAAGCCGTTGCTTTTCAGTGGGCTACCCAACTTAAACTAGAATCCACTTCTGCAAGAGCAGCGTTGTCGTTATTGCAGCGGCGACGTATATCCTTAACATACCTGCGCCTGCAAGCCTTTCAGCGGAGAGACCCTTGAGCGATTACGTGGTGTGGTTCAGCGAATTGGGGATGGCTGACCTGGAACGGGTCGGCGGCAAGAATGCGTCCCTGGGAGAGATGATCGGCAACCTGGCTTCGGTGGGCGTCGCGGTCCCCGACGGATTCGCAACCACGGCCCAGGCCTTCCGGGATTTCCTCAGCCAGTCCGGCCTGGATCAGCGGATTGCCGACAAGCTGGAGGGGCTGGACGTCGACGATGTCCGCACGCTCCAGGCCGCAGGCGCCCAGATCCGTCGCTGGATCGTCGAAACCCCTTTCCCCGAGTCGTTGCGCGAAGCCATCGCCGAGGCCTACGAATTGCTGAAGGCGCGGACCGACGGCGAGTTGTCGGTGGCGGTGCGTTCATCCGCTACCGCCGAGGACCTGCCCGACGCGTCCTTTGCCGGACAGCAGGAAACCTATCTCAACGTGCGCGGCATCGATGAGGTGGTGACCCGGGTGCACGAAGTCTTCGCCTCGCTTTACAACGACCGGGCCATCGCCTACCGGGTCCACCATGGTTTCGAGCACGCCACGGTGAGCCTCTCGGCCGGCATCCAGCAGATGGCCCGCAGCGATCTCGGCGCCAGCGGCGTCATGTTCACCCTGGACACGGAATCGGGCTTCGACGGCGTGGTGTTCATCACCAGCACCTACGGCCTTGGAGAGACCGTGGTCCAGGGAGCCGTCAACCCGGACGAATTCTATGTTCACAAGGAGACCCTCCGCGCCGGACGGCCGGCTGTCGTCCGCCGGCAGCTGGGCGGCAAGGCGGTGGAAATGGTCTTCTCCGACGATGGCCAGGGTACGCTCAACCGACCCGTCGAGCAGGCCCGGCGACGCCGGTTTTCGCTGACCGACGAAGAAGTCGAGGAACTCGCCCGGCACGCATTGGCGATCGAAGAACACTACGGCCGGCCCATGGACATCGAGTGGGCCAAGGACGGCGAGACGGGCAAGCTGTTCATCGTCCAGGCCCGACCGGAAACGGTCCAGAGCCAGAGCGGCAAGGTCATCGAGCGTTTCCAGATGGTCGAAAGCGGACCGATCGTCGTCGAGGGGCGCAGTATCGGTCAGCGCATCGGCGCCGGAACGGCCCGGGTGGTCGAAGGCATCGACCAGATGGACGACGTGCAGGCGGGCGATGTGCTGGTGACCGACATGACCGACCCGGACTGGGAACCGATCATGAAGCGCGCCGCGGCCATCGTCACCAATCGCGGCGGCCGAACCTGTCACGCAGCGATCATCGCGCGCGAGCTGGGCATTCCGGCGGTGGTGGGTTGCGGCAACGCGACCGACGCGATCGCTGACGGCAGCGAGGTCACAGTCTCCTGCTCGGAAGGCGACACGGGCTATGTCTATGACGGCCTGCTGAAGTTCGACGTTCACCGCTCGGACCTGCAGAAGATGCCGAAGCTGGACCTGAAGGTGATGTTGAACGTGGGCAACCCGGACCGCGCCTTCGACTTTGCCCAGATCCCCAATGCCGGCGTGGGTCTGGCCCGGATCGAGTTCATCATCAACCAGATGATCGGCATTCATCCCCGGGCACTGCTGGAATTTGCCCAGCAGGATGCGGACACGCGGATGCAGATCGAGGAACGCATGGCCGGCTACGATGGCCCGGTGGAGTTCTACGTGGACAAGCTCGCCGAAGGCATCGGCACCCTGGCCGCCGCCTTCGCGCCCAATCCGGTGATCGTGCGGCTCTCCGACTTCAAGTCGAACGAATACGCCAACCTGATCGGAGGGGCGCGCTACGAGCCGGACGAGGAAAACCCGATGCTGGGCTTCCGCGGCGCCTCGCGCTATATCGACGACTCCTTCAAGGCCTGCTTCGAACTGGAATGTCGTGCCCTGAAATGGATTCGCGACGAACAGGGCCTGACCAACGTGTGGGCCATGATCCCCTTCGTTCGGACCGTTTCCGAAGCCGAGCACGTCATCGAACTGATGGAAGAGTTCGGCCTGGTTCGCGGGGAGAACGACCTGCGCATCATCATGATGTGCGAGCTGCCCTCCAATGCTCTCCTGGCCGACGAGTTCCTGGAACACTTCGACGGGTTCTCGATCGGGTCGAATGACCTCACGCAACTGACCCTGGGCCTCGACCGTGATTCAGGGCTGATCGCGCACCTGTTCGACGAGCGCGATCCGTCGGTGAAGAAACTGCTGTCGCTGGCCATCCAGACCTGTCGCGAGAAAGGCAAGTACATCGGCATCTGCGGCCAGGGG
>JAWVZU010000139.1:0-10295 GCA_033722075.1 Lysobacterales bacterium | reverse complement strand
CCGGTGCCTCGATATAGGCGTAAGTGTGCCCCGGCGCCCGGATCCGCTCATTGACGGAAGCGGTCAGGTCGGCGATCGCGCTGTTCGGTCCATAACCGTCGTTTTCCAGCTCCGACAGGGCCACGACGTCCGGCAAGCCCAAGCCGACGAGGGCGGAGACGAGCTTGGCCCGCTGACGTTCGAACTCTTCCCGGCTCTCGGCCCCGCGGACGGCCGGAAAGCCGCCTCCAAAACCATCGCCATTGAAGAATTGGTGCAGGTTCATGGCGGCCACGGTCACCTGGCCCGAGGGCGGAGAAAAGCGCTGGTGGGGTCGGCGCGACAGCGGCTCCATGGGCGCGATTGCATGCAAGCGGGCGATGCCGCGGCCGTCCAGCACGCCGGTCAGACCCGATACGCGATCGCCAACCCGCGGCAGGGTCTTCAGGCTGACCATCTCGGGCAGGTAGGCGATCGCCCCGGGGTAGCGCTCAGCGGTCCCGTCATCGATCAACAGGGAACGCTGCTGGTTACGCTTGGCGATCTCGGCCGCTTCTGGCCCGCTCGCGGCAATCTCCGTCGGCTGGAAGACCAGCCCGCCCTGGGCGACTTGCATCTGACCGCGGGAACCAAGCGCATAGACGTCGACGATGGCCAGCTCCGGCGGCAGCTGCAAGAGCATGCCCTCGAGCGCCTCCGTGGCAAGCGGAAAGCTCACTTCCATGGGCGCCACCGGCGCACCGGCCGACCCACAGTCGGCCACCGACTCGGCGCGAACCGCGGTCAGGGTGACGCCCTCTCCCAGCTCCTCGACTGGGCCCTCGACGGTGACCCGCCGACCCGGCTCGACCGCCTCGCCGGCGATGACGAACAGTCCTTCGGACGTCTTCGGATCGTTGTCCTGCTGAGCACCTGGCGCCTGCATGAAGAAACCACCGGCTTCCCGCTCGTCGCCATGGAAGCGGGCCGTGACGATGCCCCGTGCAATGACCCGCGCGCCCTGCTGCGGGCTGGTTCCATCTGCGCCCTGGATCTGGTTGATGGGCAGTGCTTCAGCGGCGCACAACGCGGCCGGGTCGGAGCCACATCCGATCAGCCCCAAAAAAGGGAGAAAACCAAATAAAATCAGTTGGTTGCGCGTCAACCGGACACGCCGAAAGCAGATCATTCCAGGTTATCGACCATCCACTGAACGGTTGTCCGCACCTGTTCATCGGACAGATCCGGGCGGCCGCCCTTCGGTGGCATGTAGCCCGCCTGGCCCTGGTAGCCATTGATGGCATGTTCGACCAGCGTGTCCATACCCTGTTCCAGACGCGCTTCCCATTCGGCCGCGACCAGTTTCGGGGAACCCGCCACACCCGCACCGTGGCAAGCCTTGCAGACATTGTTGTAGATGAGTTCGCCGTCCATCGATCCGTCGAAGGCTGCGGCAGCAGTAGCCGGCTCCTGCTCGGCTTCCGCTTCCTCAAGGGCGGCTGCGCCCTCGTCTCCGACATACACCTCAGCCGGGGGCTTCAGGCGCTCTTCGGTGGCGCGCACGAGATCCGGATTCTCGGGCCGCGTCGTCAACGAGTTGAGGTTCGTCGCGACGATGATGATGACGATCGTGAATACCACGAGCCCTGCCACCAGCAGCGCGAAGTTCTTCATGAAGATCCGGTCTTGATCGCTCATTAAGCCCCCATGGCGTAGTTGAAGCCGTTTTTTTGTACCCAGCGGCTTGCAGGGCGCGAAATTATACCGCCTTATCCACTATTATGTGAAAAGCGTTTAAAATCAGATGGTTATCAGACATCCAGGTTTTCGACGTTGAGTGCGTTCTTCTCGATGAATTCCCGGCGCGGCTCGACGATATCGCCCATCAGGGTGCTGAAGACCTCATCCGCTGCAACGGCGTCTTCGATGGTGACCTGGAGCAGGCGGCGGGTGTCCGGATTGATGGTGGTCTCCCAGAGCTGGTCGGGGTTCATCTCGCCCAGGCCCTTGAAGCGCTGGATCGACCGGCCCTTGCGCGCCTGGTCCATCAACCACGCCTCGGCTTCCTTGAACGAGGCAATCGGCTCTCTCTTCTCGCCTTTCTGGACGTAGGCGGATGGTTGAATGAGGCCCTCGAGCTTTTCGCCCAGGGAAACCAGGTTCCGATAGTCGGGGCTACCGAAAAACTCTGCTGGAATCACCCGCTCCTGGGCCAGACCATGCGTATACCGTCGGCACAGGAGTCCGCGCGTGGTGCCTTCGATCTCGTAGCGGACGCCCCCTTCGGCCATGGCATTGAGTTCCAGCTGGATTTGCTGACACCACTCTGCGATGCCGGACGGGCGGTCAAAGTGCCCGGCGTTCAAGCCCGGCGCCGTGATCAGCCGTTCCAGCAGACGCTCGTCGTATTTGCTGGACAGACGGCGGATGGCCACCATCACGTTCTGGTACTGGGTGACGAGTTCTTCCAGGCCGGGCCCCTGCAAGGGCGGCGCGTCCGCATCGTAAACCAGCATCGCCCCGTCGAGCGCGCGGGCGCGCAGATAGTGGATGAGTTCGAGTTCGTCTTTCAGATACTGTTCCTGATTGCCCTGCTTGACCCGAAACAGCGGTGGTTGACCAATGTAGATGTGGCCCCGTTCGATGAGCTCCGGCATCTGGCGGTAGAAGAAGGTGAGCAGCAGGGTCCGGATATGCGAGCCATCGACGTCCGCGTCGGTCATGATGATGATCCGATGGTAGCGGAGCTTGTCCGGGTCAAACTCATCCTTGCCGATGCCGCAGCCCAGCGCCGTGATCAGCGTACCGACCTCGGCGGAACTGAGCATCTTGTCGAACCGGGCCTTTTCAACGTTGAGAATCTTCCCCTTGAGCGGCAAGACAGCCTGAAAACGGCGATTTCGGCCCTGCTTGGCGGAGCCGCCGGCCGAATCACCCTCGACCAGGAAGAGTTCGGACAGTGCCGGGTCCTTCTCCTGGCAATCGGCCAGTTTTCCGGGAAGTCCGGCGATATCCAGAGCTCCCTTGCGGCGGGTCATTTCCCGCGCCTTGCGGGCCGCTTCCCGGGCCCGGGCCGCCTCGACCACCTTGGCGCAGATCGCCTTGGCATCGACCGGGTTTTCCAGCATGTACTCGGAGAGACGCTGGGCAATGACCGACTCGACGGCACCCTTGACTTCCGAGGACACCAGCTTGTCCTTGGTCTGCGACGAGAATTTAGGGTCCGGGACCTTGACCGAAAGCACGGCGATCAGGCCTTCACGGCAGTCATCGCCCGAGGTCTGGACCTTGGCATTCTTGGCCAGGTTGTTGTTCTCGATGTACTGGTTGATGGTCCGGGTCAAAGCCGCCCGGAAGCCGGCCAGGTGAGTGCCGCCGTCCTTCTGCGGAATGTTGTTGGTAAAGCAGAAGACGTTTTCCTGGTAGGCATCGGTCCAGCGCAGCGACGCCTCCACCTGGATGTCGTCGCTGTCCGAGATGAAATGCACGACGTCCTGGTGCAACGGGGTCTTGTTGCGGCTCAGGTGTTCGACGAACGATCGGATACCGCCCTCGTATTCGAACACGTCTTCCTTGGCCGAGCGTTCGTCGGAAATGACAATCTTCACGCCCGAGTTCAGAAACGACAGTTCGCGCAGGCGCTTGGCCAGGATGTCGTAGTGGAAGGTCGTGTCCGAAAAGACTTCGCGGCTCGGCTTGAAAGTGATCTTGGTCCCGGTGCGATCGGTCTTCCCCGTCACCTCCAGTGGCCCTTGCGGTTCCCCCATCTGGTAATTCTGGACGTGGATCTGCCCGTCGCGGTAGATCTTCATGGACAGCTTCTCGGACAGTGCATTGACCACCGAAACCCCCACGCCATGGAGACCACCCGAGACCTTGTAGGAATTGTCGTCGAACTTCCCGCCCGCGTGGAGGACCGTCATGATCACTTCTGCGGCGGACTTGCCTTCCTCTTCGTGCAGGTCCGTGGGAATGCCGCGACCGTTGTCACTCACGGTGATGCTGTTGTCCGCGTGAATCGTCACGTGGATGGCGTCGCAGTGGCCTGCAAGGGCTTCGTCGATGGAATTGTCGACCACCTCGAACACCATGTGATGCAGACCGGTGCCATCGTCCGTGTCTCCGATGTACATCCCCGGTCGCTTGCGGACCGCGTCCAGGCCCTTCAGGACCTTGATGTTCTTCGAGCTGTATTGTTGTTGTTCCGTCATGGGGTCGCAGAAAATCTCGTTTTCGATCTCGAATGCAGGGTGTCCCGCTGGCCTGCGATCGGACCCGACAGGGTCCGGCGGTAGGGACGCGCCATTATACCATCGCGCGAATCGAACCTTGTTCCACGTGGAACAAACCCGCGTTTTTGATCCCGCGGATCCATTCCGGAACCTCCAGGCCGGTGATCCAGACTTGCCAGGGCTGTCCGGTCAGCCAATCCCCCAGGGTCGATTGATGCTCGACGTCAAGCTCCGAGCCCATATCGTCAATGGCCACAATGGGCGAATGACCCTGGTCGTCGGCGTAGACCTGGGCCTGGGCTACGATCAGACACAAGGCGGCGATCTTTTCCTGACCCCGTGACAGCCGGGAGGCCACCAGCCCGCCTTCGTCACGGATTCGAAGATCACCCCGATGAGCCCCCGGCGTGGTAAAGCCGCGTTCCAGGTCTCCGGCTCGGCTGCGCCGGAGCGCCTCGTCCAGACTAGTGTCCTCGGGCCATCCTGCATACCACCCCAGCGACAACCGGGGAATACGAAGCTCCAGGGCGGCGACAAACGTCTCCATCGCCTCGGCGAGACGGGAAACGTACCGCCGTCGGGCTTCCGTTACCTGTGCCGCAGCCCGGGTCATCGCCGCCTCCCAGCTGTCCAGTTGCTCGCTGTTGCCCTGCTTCAGCGCGGCGTTGCGCTGCTTCTGTGCTCTCCGGTACTCGCGCCAGGCGTCCAGAAAGGAAGGTTCCACGTGAAACACACCGAGATCGACCAGCCGACGCCGATTGTCCGGCGTTCCGCCGATGATCGCGTGAGATTCAGGATGGAAAACGAACAAGGGCAAATGAATGCTCAGTTCGGCTCGCGAGGACACCGACTGCCCATCGACCCGACCGACCCAATTGCCTCGTTCCTGCGCCAGACCCAACCGGTGTCCTTCGATTTCCAGATAGATTTCCGCGCGCCCGCTGCCCCGGTCCAGCCAGGCAAGCGGCTGCCCGCCTCGAAAGGACCGGCCCGTTGCTACGCAATGAAGCGCTTCCAGGATCGACGTCTTTCCGGCCCCATTCGGACCGTGGAAGAGATTCAGCCCGGCGCCGGGATCAATCTCCTGATTTCGGAGATTGCGAACGCCGTTGATTCTGACCCGATCGATAGGCAACGTTGGCTGGTGTCCTGCGAACGTCCCGGCCGGATGTCCGTTTGCTCTCGCTCGCTAGAGGCGCAGCGGCATCACCACGTGACGGGTATTGTCCGAGTCCATGGTGCGAACCAGGCAACTGCTGTTCGCATCCTTGAGGCCGATCCGAACGCTGTCCCCATCGAGTGCATTCAAGGCGTCGAGCAGATAGTTGACATTGAACCCGACGGCCAGGCCGTCCACGTCGGTATCCACCTCGAGTTCCTCGACCGCCTCTTCCTGCTCCGGGTTGTGGGCAACGATCCGCAGCCGACCGGGCTCGACCTCGAGCTTGATCCCCCGGTATTTCTCGTTGGAAAGAATCGCTGCCCGCTGTAGCGCTTCGCGCAGCGCCAGGCGATCGGCCACGACCGACTTGTCGGCGCCCACCGGCACCACCGCCTCGTAATCCGGAAAGCGCCCGTCGATCAGCTTCGAAGTAAAGATGCTGTCCCCGAGGTGCGCCCGGATATGCGATCGACCGAGCTCCAGCCGGAGATCGCCCCCGACCTCACCCAGCAACCGCTGCAGTTCAAGAACCCCTTTTCGCGGAACGATGATCTGCCGCACTTCGGGCAGGTCCAGCTCGACCTCCACGTCGGCGATCGCCAACCGGTGTCCGTCGGTCGCCACGGACCGGACGAGCCCGCTGCGCAATTCCACCAGCAGTCCATTCAGATAGTAACGGACGTCCTGATTGGCCATCGCAAAAGCGGTGCGATCGAGAATGCGCACCAGATCGTCTGCGGCCAACTCCACGGCATCTCCGACGTCGACATCCTCGATGACCGGAAAATCCGTCGCCGGAAGCGCGGCCAGCACGAAGCGACTGCGACCGGCATTGATCGTCCCCCGTTCGCTGCCGATCTCGATATCCAGCTGAGTCCCGTCGGGCAGTGCCTTGCAGATCTCGTACAACTTGCGGGCCGGTACCGTGACCTCGCCCCCATCGCTGACCTCCGCACCGATGCGCGCAACCAGCTCGACCTCCAGGTCCGTGCCGGTAAAGGAAACGCCGCCTTCGTCGCTCTTCACCAGCAGATTGGCCAGCACCGGCAAGGTCTGACGTCGTTCCACCACACCGGTCACCTGGGACAGGGGTCGCAAGAGGGCCTCACGCTGGATACTGAACTTCATGGTCTCATCCTGTTTTTCTGGGCCGCTCCCGGACCGCCTGGGAGTGTCGGCCTGATTGATATTGTTTCTTTATTTAATTCACAAACCAATAGTAGTAATTGCGGTGGAAAACCCCAACAACTCCTATTTTCCCTTATAATTCAGTAAGTTAACCAGAAAAACACCTTGGGTTACCCGGCTTGTTAGCTGTGCGTCGATTGTGGATAACTTCATTGCTTCAATTCGTCAAGACCTTATCCACAGGGTTATCGGGCAGTTATCCCGCCGATCGACGCCGCTCAGGTGGTCAACTCCCGGAGCAGCTTCTCATAATCCTCCCTGATCCGTCCGTCGGTCTGGCGCAGCTCCTCGATCTTGCGACACCCGTGCAGCACGGTCGTATGATCGCGCCCGCCAAAAGCGTCGCCGATCTCCGGCAGGCTATGGTCGGTCAGTTCCTTGGCCAGGGCCATGGCAATCTGGCGCGGCCGGGCGATCGAGCGGCTGCGCCGTTTCGAAAGCAGGTCGGCTACGCGCACCTTATAGTATTCCCCGACCACCTTCTGGATGTTCGAAATCGTGATCAGCCGTTCGTGCACGGTCAGGAGATCGCGCAGCGTCTCGCGGGCGAACTCCAGTGAAATCTCGGCACCGGTGAAGCGTGCGCCGGCCCGCAGCGTATTCAAGGCCCCTTCCAGGTCGCGCACGTTGGAGCGGATGCGCTTGGCGATGAAATAGGCCACGTGTTCTTCCAGCGGAATGGCCATGGCGCTGGCCTTGCTGATGAGGATGGCCACACGCGTCTCGAAGTCCGGTGGTTCGATGGCCACCGACAGGCCCCAGCCAAACCGGGACTTGAGACGCGCTTCCAGGCCATCGACCTCTTTCGGGTAGCGATCGCAGGTCAGGATGATCTGCTGCTGTCCTTCGAGCAGCGTGTTGAAGGTGTGGAAGAACTCTTCCTGGGAACGCTCCTTGCCGGCGAAGAACTGGATGTCGTCGATGAGCAAAGCGTCCAGGGACCGGTATTTGGCCTTGAATTGATCGATCGTGTTGTGCCGCAGCGCGTGAATCATCTGACTCACGAAGTGCTCCGAATGCAGGTAGACCACCTTGAAATCCCGCTCCTGCCGGAGCTGGTTTCCGGTGGCGTGCAGGAGGTGCGTCTTGCCCAGGCCGGTGCCCCCGTAGAGCAGCAACGGGTTGTAGGCCGGATCGCCGGCATTTTCCGCGACCTGCATGGCCGCAGCGCGGGCCAGTTGATTGGACTTGCCCTGGACGAAGCTCTCGAAGGTGTAGCGTCGGTCGAGGTTGCTGTCCGCCTGCGCGGGTCGTGCCGGCCGGCTCGGGGCCGGTTCTCGTTCCCGGGCGACCGATCCAACCTCGAAATTCAGGCGCACCGGTCCAGCAGCGTAGTGCTCGGCAATGGCCTGGATCTGCTCGGCGAAGCGCGAGCGCAAGGTGTCGCGCACGTAATTGTTCGGTGCGTAAAGCGTCAGCTCCGATCCCTCGGACTTGCCCTGCACCGGGGTCACCCACATGTGCAGGTCCTCGGGGGACAGTTCCGTTTCCAGTCGACGGGCGCAGCGCGCCCAGAGATCGTCGCTCACAATGCCGTTTGTCCCGGTTGGGGTTGATCGAGGCGAATCGCGCGCCCGAAGAGCCTGAGGCGGGCAGCGTCCGGCGGCAGGCTTGACGCCCAAGTCTATACCGCGTCAAAGCGCCAAATCCACCGCTTGACGGAAAGTTGCAGCCTTGCGTGACAATGTAGCCGGCCTATACAATCCGCTGGCTTGATCGATAGATCCATCATGGTGGAGTTTCAACGGCAGCTCGATGCCGAACACGACATAAGGATCCGTCCCAACCGGTCACTCAGTGATCGGCAGATCTTCTGGATCGTGGGCGCGATCTCGTTCGGTTGCGTTTCGATCGCCGGGCTGCTCGCCCTTGGTGGCTTCTGGGTGCCGTTGCCCTTCGCGGGGGCCGAGGTGACGGCACTGGCGGTCGCCACCATGTGGGTTCGACGTCGCTTGCGGCGCGTCGAAACCATCAGCGTGAGCCCGGACGAGTTCGAGATTACCCGGAGCGGGGGCAAGGGCCATCAGCGACGCGTGCTGCCGACCGGATGGGTCCGGATCGAACTGCGGGAGGGCCGCCATCGGGGCTATCCCAAGCGGCTGATCGTCAGCGGTCAGGGGCGCGAGTACGAGATCGGGGCATGTCTCGTCGATTCGGAGCGCGCCGCGCTGGCAGATCGACTAAAGGAGCTCGTTCGGCCCCACAGCATGTGGGCCATGCCATAAAGTTCAGTCGGGATTTGACGATGCAGAAAGCAACGCAGGCAAAAATTCTCACGACCGTCGCTGCCCTGGCGCTGTCGGCACCGGCGGCCGCGGAGTATGGGTTGAACATGACCCGTGGCGTCTCGCCTTTTGCCGATCGGGTTTACGATCTTCACATGCTGATCCTGTGGATCTGCGTGGTAATCGGCGTCCTCGTCTTCGGCGCCATGTTTGTGTCCATGTATCTGCATCGCAAGTCGCGAGGGCACCAACCGGCACAATTCACCCACAGCACCAAGGCGGAGATCATCTGGACGATCATTCCGATCCTGATCCTCGTGGGGATGGCCATCCCGGCCACCAAGACACTCATCTTCATGGAACAGACCGGCGATGCCGAGATGACGGTCAAGATCACCGGTTATCAATGGCTCTGGAAATACGATTACATCGAGGACGACGTGAGTTTCATCAGCACCCTGGACGAGGAGAGCAACCGCGCCCGCCAGCTTGGCTCGGGGATCGATCCCGGCACGGTGCCGAATTACCTCCTCAACGTCAACGAGCCGCTGGTGTTGCCCACCAACACAAAGATTCGTTTCCTGATTACCGCCGAGGACGTCATCCATTCCTGGTGGGTTCCCGACTTCGGCTGGAAGCGCGACGCGATTCCGGGCTTTGTCAACGAAGCCTGGGTCCTCATCGAGGAACCGGGCACCTACCGCGGCCAGTGCGCAGAGCTGTGTGGCAAGGACCACGGCTTCATGCCGATCGTCGTCGAAGCCGTTCCCCCGGCCCAGTACACCGCCTGGGTGGCCGAGCAGAAGGGCGAAACCCTGATCGCCGAGCAGCATCCCGAATCCGAGCCGAACCGCGGCTGACCTGAAGAGCTCCGAGGAATACCATGAGTACCGAAGTAGCCCATCAAGACCATCCCCAAGCGAGCGGCTTTGGCGCGTTCGTGAGCCGCTGGCTGTTCACCACCAATCACAAGGATATCGGCACGCTCTATCTGTTGTGGTCACTGCTGATGTTCTTCGTCGGCGGCGCCATGGCCATGGTCATTCGCGCCGAGCTCTTCCAGCCGGGACTGCAGCTGGTGGAACCGGACTTCTTCAACCAGATGACCACCATGCACGCGCTGGTGATGATCTTCGGCGCGGTGATGCCCGCCTTCGTGGGCCTGGCCAACTGGATGGTCCCCATGATGGTTGGTGCGCCGGACATGGCGCTGCCGCGGATGAACAACTGGAGTTTCTGGATCCTGCCGTTTGCCTTTGCCATCCTGCTCTCCACCCTGTTCATGGAATCCGGTGGACCGGCAAGCGGCTGGACGCTCTACCCGCCACTGTCCCTGCAGACCGGCAACAGCCTGGCCTTCGTGATCTTTGCCATCCACCTGATGGGCATCTCGTCCATCATGGGCGCGATCAACATCATCGCGACCATCCTGAACATGCGCGCGCCCGGAGTGAACCTGCTGCGCATGCCCCTGTTCGTCTGGGCCATCTACGCCACCAGCATCGTGCAGGTGCTGGCCACGCCCGTCAT
>JAWVZU010000138.1:0-10342 GCA_033722075.1 Lysobacterales bacterium | reverse complement strand
GCATTTCGGACTGGCGCTGGCAGGCTATCGCTACACCCTGTCGGACAACCAGTTTCTGCCGCTCTACGTCGGAACCTCCGTCGAGTACGGCAATGCCACCGAGCTGCGCGGCGATGTCTTCTCCAACGGCGTGCTCCACGGCAGTGTCTATCTGGGCGCGGATTCGCCGCTCGGCCCAGTTTACCTCGGCATGGGGATCGGCGAGGACGACCGCCGGAAGTTGTTCCTGCGGATCGGCAACATCTTCGGCCGCACGTCGATCGGCCGCTGAGTTGTCTCAGGATCAGGCAGGTGGTCGTCGCAAAAGCGTAGAGCTTGCCCTGCTGGTCCTTCAGATTCGCTAGCAGGCCGCAGGCGACGGTAGACGTCGATCCAGCACGGCCAGATAGGCCTGGAATACGGCCCGAGCGCCCTCGACCGCATGGTCGCGGTCCCGCGGATCGGCGGGGATTTCCTCCATCCACCTGAGAAAGCCGGTCCAATGCCGCTCGGCCAAGCCGTGCTTCAGGAAGCGGGTGGCCCGGGTGCAGGTCGGCAACCGCCGCTCTACCTCCCGCAGCAACCAGGCGCCCCCGAGACGCGAGCCCTCCAGCGTATAGAGCATGCCCACGCCGACGTGAAAGCTGGCCGGTTCCTGAAAGGGCGCGGCATCGGGCATCGCCCGTCCCAGCGAGGCCAGATCGAGGCGCAGCGACTCGGTCCGGGTGCGGCTTGGCCAGTCGCCCAACGCACCCGGTAGCTGGGAGCGGCTCAAGGCGGACTCGACTGCCGGGAGGACCCGGGCGTGGTCCTCGAGAAACCGTCCATAGCCTGCCTCGCCCCACTTCATGAACTCGCCCATGCGCCGATCCAGCGCCTGATGCAGGTCGCGAGTTCCTTCGCGAAGCATGCACCGGAGATCGTCGCTCATGCTTCGACCCCCGCCCTCTCGCGAACCGCGGACCGCGCATTCGAAATCAAGTCGGCCGCGGCGATGATCCATTCGCGCGAATAGCAGCCGCTGTCGGCGATCCAGGAAAAGACGCTCATCACCGAATTGCGGATTCCGATGGCCTCATCAGCGACCGCGCTGACACACAGCAGCCCGAGATCTCGTGCCGTTTCGTCGGTTCTCGCCCTACCCAGAGCCTGCGCAAAATCCCCGATGAGTCCTTCCGCCGTCGAGGTTGCAAGGCATCGCTCGAAGCGCCGGCCGAGCCGCTCGGCCTCGGACACCAGCGCCGAGTAACGGCCTCGTCGGTCAGGGAGCGCGCGCTCGAGTTCCTCGACCAGAATCTCCAGGTGGATCTTCAGCAGAATCGACGGCAATCCCCGGGCGGACAACAACTGCGCTAGCCAGTCGATCCGTCGCAGCCGCGTTGCCTCATTGGCATCAGCCAGAAAAACCAGCCAGGCGCCGTCGGAATCGGTAAAGCGTCGCCCCCGCGCACCGTAGCGCTGAAGGAAGTAGGGGTAGCGAACCAGGCACCGATCGGTCGCGGCGAGCACAACCCGCAGCTCCTCCGGATCCTGGGTGATGGGATGCACGCCGCCCTCCGGATTGAGGCCCGTCACATGGAATCCGAACCCCTCGGGATCAGCGGGCTCCAGCGCTCGAAACGCCGTCGTGAAGGATGCGAGCAGCGAACGGGCTGCGTCGAGCACCGCGTCATTCGCAGCGATTTGCGGATCCGGCGACCCGTTCCCGGCCTGTCGACCATGGGCCAGGAAGGCCGCTCCGGACTCTTCGCTGAGGCCGAGCGCGGCGCAGATTCGGTCCACCGCGTAGGTCTCGCGTCCCACATGATCCAGAACCGCGATATGACCATGGAGCGCCTCGGGATTCGATCCGGCGGTGGTCATGATCTGCTGCGCGATCCGGGGGCCGATGCGAGCCGCAGCCATGACATCGGGCACCAGTGCGTCGCGAAACTGAGCGAGGTCCTGGAGCAGCAGGTCACCAGGCTTCGACGACCAGGATTCACCAACCGCTTCCTGGGCTTCGTCCAGAAGGCAAAGCGTGCGATTCAGCGTCGCATGGACGGCGGCCAGCAGCCGCAGGAAGCCCACATAGGCGACACGCGAAACGCTGCCGTCGCGCAACGCACGCATCAGCGGGGTCGACTCGAGATCGGCCGCGCTGATGATTGCTCGAAGATCGGAGCCGGATCCGGACAAAGCGGCTTCTTCGCCATTCACGAATGTGAAGAAATCATACATGCGGAAGTCCCAGAGCTAAACCGTGATCTAGAACAGCCCCCAGGCATAGAAGACGCCGGTCCCGATCAGGGTTCCCAGCGCATAGCCGAGAACACCAACAAGCACCCCCGGCGTCACGAGGTCGTGCCAGCCTCTTGCGGCTGCCAGCGCCGGTGCGGTCGTGGCGCCAAGTACCGCGGCATTGGAGGCCGTGATCAGTTCCGGCAGCGTGAGACGGCACAGTCTGCCCACGCCCAGCAGCACCATCAGGTGGATGCTCAGCAGAATCACCACCAGGACCACGAGGAGCGGCGCGAGCTTGATCATGGCTACAAGGTTGGCCCCGGCGGCGATAGCGGCAAAGAACACAAAGGCGAGACCCACCCCCAGTTCGAAGCCGCCGTGCAACCGCGCCATGAGCTTGGGAAAAGCCGTCGCGGCGGTCACCACCAGGACAGTGATGATGGCATAGCGCAGCGTGGGCTGGCCGAGCAGCGCAGTCAGGGCGTCTCCGATGGCCACGAAGCCGATTGCAACCGCCGTGGCCAGGGTCAGGCTGGCGGCGGTGATTCGCTCGCCCGTGTCCTCCACTACCACCTCCTCGCCGTGTTCGTGCTCCGCAAACCGTCCGGCAAGCCAGTGCCACCCGGGAAGCATCGCAAGCACGGCGAGAAACACGGCGCTGAACAGATTGTCAGTGGCCGTGGCCGCGGAGAAGAACGACGCATCCTTGACCAGGCCGGTAATCTCCCCAAGGGCCGCATAGTTCACCGAGCCGCCCACGTAGGTGGATACGAACAAACCCGCGATCCCTGCCTCCCGCAGGCCCGGCTCCAGGTCCGCGCCGGTGGCCAGCCCCCCGAGATCGAGCACGGCTACCGCCACGATCACTCCGGCGACCGTGCCCGCGGCCGCGATCAGAAACGCCACCGTCATGCGGGTCGTCTCGAACAGCATGTGACGCAGGTCGGCCTTGAACAGAAACAGGGGAATGAGCACCGGAACGAAATAGGTGAAGACGAAGTCGTAGGCGGGCGCCGAGTGGGGGATGAGCTTCAGGTTTGCGGCGGCGATGGCGGCGAGAATGGCCACGACGGCCCCGGTCAGGTGCGCCCCGATCCGCGTCTTCTCCGCAAGGAACGATGCCCCGGCGATACCGAACAGCACGGCCATGAGGGCCAGGTCATTTTCGGGGCTGATCAAGGTCAACTTCCAGTCCGACTCCGCAACGAGGCCACCATTTGGATCCGGCGCACAGCTTACACGCATTCTCCCCGTCGATTACAAGCCCGGGGAAACGGTCTACACTAAAGACTCGTGGATGGACTTCGCTTGTTGGATACCAGTTGTCTCGAACCAATGAAAACCTGCAGCAGCTGATCGAGCTCATTCAGGCCGAAGCAGGCCGGCACCTCGGGGCCGACGCAGCCGGCGCCGACTGGCAGACCGCGTTCAGCGGGCGGATCCGGGAACTCCTGGACCGCTTCGGTCACGCCGACACCGAACTCGAGTCCCGCCAGGTCACCATCCTGCTCACCGATATCCGCGGATTCACCGCTTTGGGCGAGAAGTATGCCCCGCTTGCCATCGTCGAGATGCTGAACCGGTACTTCGCCTGCATGTGCGAACTGGTCGCAAGCTACGAGGGCACCGTGGACAAGTTCATGGGTGACTCGATCATGGTCCTGTTCGGCGCCCCGGAATCGCGCCCGGACGATCTGGAACGAGCGATCGGCTGCGCCGTCGAGATGCAGCTGGCCATGGAAGAGATCAATGAGGAAAACCGCGCCAAGGGACTCCCGGACATCTTCATGGGCATCGGGATCAACACCGGCGTGGTCGTGGCCGGTCCCCTCGGCTCGAACCTGCACAGCGAGTACACGGTGATCGGAGACGAAGTGAATGTGACCTCGCGTATCGAGGCCCACAGCATGCGCGGACAGGTCCTGATCAGCGAAAACACCTACCGGCTGGCCCGCGACTTCGTGACCGTCGGTTCGCCCAACCTGGTGAGGGTCAAGGGCAAGTCCAAGCCGGTCACCCTTTACGAGCTGCGGTCGATCTCCAGACCCGCGGAGATGACCGTGCCGCCGCGCGAAGTCCGCAGCAGCCCGCGCGTGACGGTCAACATGCCGCTCGAATTCCGGCGCGTCGACGACGGCCGGGTGGGCGAGAATCTTCACCACGGGGAGGTCCTGGACATCAGCTACAGCGGAATGATGATCAAGGTGCCCGATCCGCTCGAGGCCGGCAGCGAAATCGAGGTGACGCTTTATCTGGGGCTGATGGATTCGAGAACCTCGCTGGCGCGGGCCACCATCCTGCGCTGCGAGCCCGCCGAAGGGGACTACCTGTGCCACATACAGCTCACCGAGCTGGACATTCCGGGCCAGCGAGCCATCAAGGATTTCGTCGATCGGTTGGTCTTTCCGGGCTGAAGCTGAAGCCGATACGGTTCAGATCTTGCCGGTGACCCGGTCCCAGAACTCGGCACGGTCGTTGGTGCGCGGAAATTCCATCGCCGGTGCGGGCACGCCCAGGAACTCACAGAGTGGCCCCCAGCCCTGCTTGACCTGGTAGACGAGAAGGCGATCGGCGGGGATGGTCGCCTTGACCGCCTCGTTGTGCGCCCGGAAGCGCTCCGCCAGTTCGTCTCGATCCAGGCCCGGTGGAAAGCCGGTCTGCAGGACCACCTCGTGAGCCATTCCCAGCCAGTCGCGCATCGCCTCCGGCGCGTCGGCACGACCGGCCAGCAGCTTGTAGATGGTCGCCCCAAAACTGTCCGCCCAGGTCTTCGGATCCCGGTCGGTCAGGACGAAACGCGCCTCCGGGTAGATCGCGTTCAGCTCCCGGAAGAACCGCGCCGTGGGCCAGTCCACCGCGCTCTCGAAACCGTCGTAGATCGTCCTCCAATCCGGTCGTCCCGCCAGCGCATCGCGCCAAAGCCCGACCTGCGGGTCCATGTTGTGCAGTACGGCCTCCATGTGATGGCAGGGACCGAGTCCGAGCTCGTTTATGGCGAGTTTGAGTGAATACGTGCCGGTGCGACCGACGCCTGCTCCGATGACCTGCATACAAGACCCCCCAAGGAATTCTGCAAGGTTACTTCACCAGAGGCGAAAGGTCATGCAGTTTTTCCCATTAGGAATCATGGGCTTGTGTTTGAGATCGGAACTGGTCAGGGACGTACCGAGGCCGGGATATTCCTGCCGTGACCGTAAGGGTCTTTCAGCGGCGATCCAGCCACGAGCGCAACTGCGCGTAGACCTCGGGGCGGCTGAGCAGGTCGAAGTGACCGGTCTGGTTGCTGATCCAGCGACGATCCTCGGGAAGGTCCAGCGGCCGGTCGCCCTGCAAGCCCAGTGCGCTGGCCACTGGAACAAGACCGTCGCCGACCGTCGAGTCCCGCAGCGGTGCGGGTTCGGCTTTCAAACGACCCGCGACAGCGTAGCACCGGATGCAGGCGGGCAAGGGCACGGGTTCACCGTCGGCACTGACCCGCGCATCGCGAAGGTCCGTGATGCCCGCGCTGCGCGCCATGCCGGGCCGGGCGAACGGTGCAAGATAGGGGCTGAACTGCAGCGCCTGATCGATGCTCCGGCCGATGCGCTCCAGCGGCGCGCCGCCGTGCGGCGTGCCAAGGAAGACAAGGTCCGAAACCCGGTTTGTCCAGTCGGCTCCGTCCCGCTCCGCGTGGTGCAGGGCTGCCCGGATGACCAGGCCCCCCATGCTGTGGCCGATGAAGGCGATCTCGGAGACCGGCTCCGGCCAGGCCTCGACCAGCGTGGCGAGTTCGGCCGCCAGAGCCCGGCCGTTTTCGGCGATGGGCAGACCCGAATTGTAGCGGACGTAGACCGGCGCATAGCCCAGGTCATCGGCCAGCCTTCGGCCATGGTCATGACCCTCGCGAAGCCAGTCGTGATCGCTCATGCACAGCCCGTGGACCAGGACCAGCACGCGGTCCGAGCTCTCAGCCTCATGGCGGAGCGACATATCGATGGCCAGCGGGTTGTTGCTGCTTGCGAGATAGTCTCCCCAGAGACCATTGATCCGGGCCAGCAGGCGGTCGCGCTGGGGGCCGACCGGTTGATCCGGCAGCCGACGGGCGAGCTGATCCAGGCCGAAATCAAGCGCGCGGCCGGTCAGCCGCATGGTTCCCTGGACACTGCGATAGACCAGGCCGGTGATTCCGCGGGTCGATTCCTCGATGGGTTTACCGACCGGCGCCGGGATTCGCTGGATCGTGCGGTGCATGGATTCGACGATCCCGGCCCCCCCGATGGCCGCGTCGATGGCAATTCGGGTGAAACCGCGTACATCGTCGATCCGGGTGCGCATGGGCGAACTCCAGGTTAGGTCGCCCGATCCTTCCACAGGTGCCTGGAGCGGACAACCTATTCTTCTTCGGCACCAAAGCGATCCGTGGCCCGGATGAGGGCATCGACCATGCCCGGCTCGAAGGCCGAGTGGCCCGCATCCGGGACGATCACCAGGTCGGCTTCGGGCCAGGCGCGGTGCAGTTCCCAGGCATTCTCGGCCGGGCACAGCGCGTCGTACCGACCGTGGACGATCACCGCCGGGATGTGGCGAATCCTCTCCACGTCCTCCAGGAGCTGGTTCTCCCGTTCCAGGAACCCGCGATTGATGAAGTAGTGAGTCTCGATGCGGGCAAAGGCATCGGCGAAAGCGTCTTCCCGGAGGGCCTCGATGAACGCGTCGTTGCGGAGCAGGTGAGAAGTGACCGCCTCGAAGGTCGACCAGGTTCTTGCCGCTTCGGCGCGGGTCGCCCGGTCGTCGGCCATCAGGCGCCGATGGTAGGCGGCCACCAGATCGCCGCGCTCGTCTTCCGGAATCGGCGCGATGAGGGCCTCCCACGCGTCGGGAAACAACTTGTTGGTGCCGGACTTGTACAGCCAGTCGATCTCGTGACGTTGCATGAGAAAAATGCCGCGCAGCACCAGCTCGGTCACCGACTCCGGATGGGCCTGCGCGTAGGCCAGAGCCAGCGTGGAGCCCCAGGAGCCGCCAAAGACCTGCCAACGTTCGATGTCGAGCTGGTTGCGCAGGGCTTCGATGTCGGCCACCAGGTGCCAGGTGGTGTTGTCCTCCAGCCGGGAGTGCGGCCTGGACCGCCCGCAACCGCGCTGATCGAAGAGCACGATGTGATAGCGCTCCGGGTCGAAGAAGCGGCGTGGATTGGTGGTCCCACCGCCGCCCGGCCCCCCGTGAAGGAACACCACCGGCTTGCCGGCGGGATTGCCGCATTGCTCGTAGTAGATCTCATGGGGCTCGTCCACCGCGAGCATGCCGTGATCATAGGGCTCGATTTCGGGATACAGCGTTCGTCGATTCTCGGTCATGACACCTTCGCAATGAGCAATGAGTGATCCGCGTCAGGCATACGTTTCCAGATAACGGCGGTGGTGGCCAGCGAACGCTTCCAGGGCCCGCTCGAGATTGGCCTCGGGCGGCAGGAAGGTCATCCGTAGATGGTAGGTGCCGGGCTCCTGTCCGAAACCCGAACCCGGTACGGTGCAGATTCCGGTGGCTTCGAGCAGGGAAAGGCAGTAGTGCATGTCGGGGCTGCGGCCCTCGGCGTGGGCGGCCTCGATTGCGCGCCTTGGCAGATCGATCCGCGGGAAGACGTACATGGCGCCATCCACGGGCTGACAGTCGATCCCCGGCAGGCGGTTGAAGGCCTCCACCATGCGGGCCGACTTGTTTCGCAGGGACGCCAGGATCGCCTCGCGCTGGGCGTGGAACGTGGCGTGCGAGTCGCTGCCCTCGGCCGGCGGTGTCACCATGAGGTGAACCATGATCTGGCCGTCGGTGTTGGAGCACAGACCGACGCACAGCAGCTTGAACAGCTCGGCCCGTGCTTCGTCGTCGATATTGACCAGCTCCATGTAGCCGCCGCGCCGTCCGCATTCGCCGATAAAGCCCTTGGACGTGGAGTGAAAGGAGAACAATTCGACCCCGCGCGCCTCGTCCCCCAGCGACAGCAACACCTTGCGCATGGAGACGAAGGACCTGCCACGCCGATAGACGTTGTCCTGGTAGACCTCGTCGGCCAGCAAGACCAGGCGATGGCGTTTGCAGAAACGGGCCACCTCGGCGAGCGTGTCCGACTCCAGCAGCTGACCGGTGGGATTGCCGGGATTGATGAGCACCATGGCGCGCGGATTTTGCCCGTGGGCGCGCGCTTCGGCCACGGCGCGCTCGAGTTCCTCGATGCGCAAGCCCCACCCGTCCTCTTCGTCCAGGTGATAGCCCACCGCCTTCGCATCGAGCATCTGGATGAGCGCGCTGTAGATCGGGTACTGGGGAATGGGGATCAGCACCGCGTCCCGGGGACTGGCGGCGAGCAGCTGGAGCACGCTGGTGATAGCGCTGGAAGCACCGTTGGTCAGAACGATGTCCTCGGTGTGGGCCGGGTATCCGTCCCGACGCTCGATGAAGGCGGCCACGTCGCGGCGAATCCGCAGCAACCCCTGGCTGTGCGTGTAGGCGCCGGTGCCGGCCTCGATGTCCGCGGTAAGCGAGCGGGCGCGTTCCACGGCGTCCGGGGCGTACAGCTTGCCGACCTCCGGGTGGTCGAGGAGATCGGGATAGTCGCAGAGGGCCAGCACCTGACGGTAGAAGGTGATCGGCGTCTGGCCGACCGCATGCGGATTCCCGATGTTGCAGAACAGGACCTCGTCGAAGTTCCTCTTCGCGCCGCTGGCCAGTTCGTGAGCGAGCCGCTGGGCGGTCATCGCCACCTCGCCGCGCACCTCGTAGCGCATCTTTCGGATACACGGATTCAGCGAGCGTCGGGTGAGGGTTGCCTGGCCGGCGATAGCCTCCGGCGGCGACGCCTGATCTTCGGCCGCATCGATCAACCGGGTCAGCGTCTTGAAGGCGGACTGAAAGGCGTCGTGGCGGTAAGTGCGGTTGTCCGACGTGAGGTTGAGCAGGAAATCCTCGAACTCGTCGAAGCAGATCTCGCCGTTCTCGTCGGCATCGACCTCGGCCATGAGCACGGCGATTTCCGTATCGCTCATCGGCGTATCCCAGGCTTCGAAGACGGCCTTGAGCTCATCGACGGTGATGCCACCGGAGCCATCCGCATCGATGGTGTCGAAAATCGTCCGCGTCAGGTCCTGGTCCCGGGGCGACCCGCTGGCGACACGGTGCATCAACTCGGTGAGGGCAGGAGAGGCCATGGCGAACCCCGCATCCTGGATTGTTCCGGGGAGTATACCCCCAGGACGCGGCGTCTTATCAGCTGTTAATGCGGCGCCCCGGCTCATCGACGACGATGTGCTCATCGCAACCATCGGGATGATCGATGAACCGGCTGATCCACGTTTTCGCTGCAACCGTGGCCTTCTCATTCCTTGCGGGCTGTTCCCCGGCAACGCACGTGCACGCGACGCTCGATGAAGGTCTGGGCCCGGGGGAACTCGAACCCGCCCTCCATGAATGCATGGCCCATCAGGGGTTTCGTCTGACCCGTCGCCTTTCGCCCGGCAGCGAACGGATCGAAACCTGGTGGTTCAACGACGACCATGTCGAAGTGGAAGCGATCTTCCATGCCGGCGGCGGCTGGCTGGACGTGATCGGCTTCACCGGTGCGAGCAAACGTGAGGCCATCGCCACGGGGGCATCCGTTTGCCTGGAGAAGGCAACCCTAGGCCTGCGGATGGAGATGCAGACCCACGGGCGGGTTGTCTGGCGCCCCTGAGGCCCCGGTGACCCTACGCTTCTTCACGAGTGTGTTCGAGGAACTGGACAATGAAGCTTCCTCCCGCTGGCCTATAATCCGCTTTCACACCGATCGAGAAGGGGAGTCGCCATGGGAAAGCAGAAGTTGTTCGCTCCATTCACCGGCCTGATCTTTGCGGCGATCGCCGCCACCGCCAGCGGCCAACCGGCGATCAGCGAGCTGAGCGACGGGTCCGTCTCGGTTCGCACCGGCAACTGCACCGTACGCTTCACGGCGCAGGGTCGCGTACTCGACTACGGCGAGGGCTGCGAGCGCGAGCAGATCGGTGAAGCAACGGCCGCTTTTCGCCAGCAGCGACTGCGCGACGAAGCGCCGCCGCAAGCCGTCCCGAATCCTCCCGGCGGCCGAGGCCTCCAGATCACGTCCGTGGCCTACGGAGCCGACGACCGGTCCTGT
>JAWVZU010000137.1:0-10388 GCA_033722075.1 Lysobacterales bacterium | reverse complement strand
CGGCCCGCAGGGGACCTTGTTCGGCGCCAGCGCCATGGGCGGCGCGATTCGGGCCGTGACCAACCAGCCGGATCCAAGTGGGGCCAGCCACTGGCTGGACGTTCGCTATGCCGATATCGCCCATGGTGGCGAGTCCATCCAGGTCAGCGCCATGCTCAATCAACCGGTCGGGGATGACTCCGCCGTGCGCCTGGTCGCCTATCGGCTGGATGAGGACGGGTTCATCGACGATATCCTGCTGGACGAGAACGACGTAAACGACGAAACCACCCAGGGCCTCAGGCTCTCGCTGGCGGGCACGGTCGGGGACAACCTCGAGCTGACCGGACAGATCAACTACCAGGATCGCGACGGCGGCGCGCGCAACGTGGTGATGACCACGGGCATTCCGCTGCTCGGGGTCTTCACGTCGGGTCGCTATCAGGTCGCCCGTCGCGTTCGCGACCAGCGCGATGAGCGGGCCCTGGTCGCATCGCTGGCAGCCGACTACCAGGCGGACTATGGAACCTGGACCTCGGTGACGTCCTGGTCCGAGTTCGACGTGGATCTGGTCCTGGACGTGTCCAACCTGGTCGAGTTCGCGGTCGCCGGGCGCGGTCCGGGTCGCTACACCCAGGAGGTGTTCACCCAGGAGATCCGGCTCGCATCCCCTTCGGATTCCCGAATAGGCTGGCTGGCTGGTCTGTTCTACATGGACCAGGAGGTACCTCGGTTGGATCAGATCATCGCCCCCGATCTTCCACAGATCCTGCCGCTTCCGCCGGATTTCCCGGATGTGATCTTCGACGTTCGCGAGCGGTCGGAGCGTCGCGATATCGGCCTGTTCGGCGAAGTATCCTGGTCCTTGTCGGCGCGCTGGACTGCCACCGTCGGTGCGCGCTACTACGACATCGAAAAGCAGACCAATGCGCTGACCACTGCGCTGTTGCGGGGCGTTGTCGATCAGCAGACGCGCCTCGCCTACAGCGAGTCGGGGGTCACACCCAAGCTGGTCCTGGACGGCGACTTTGGTGCAACGAACATCTACGCCACGGCGGCCAAGGGGTTTCGCGCCGGCGGCGCCAACGCCCCGTTTGCCGTCACGATCTGTAACGCGCCACAGAGTTACGAGTCGGATGACCTGTGGAGCTACGAGATTGGTTCCAAGAGCCGCTGGCTGGATGATCGGCTCAGCTTCAACGCCGCGATCTATCATATCGACTGGAGCGACGCCCAGCAGAAGGTCAGGCTGCCGGATTGCAACAACATCTTCATCGCCAATGTCGGTGAAGTGACCAGCCAGGGGCTCGAGCTCGAAGCGAGAATGCTGCTGGGCGAGCGCTGGGATATTCATGCCGCCGTCGGTTACACCGACTCCGAGATCGCCGAGGATTCCGTCGTTGCCCCGGAAGGGACTGACATCCCGCTCATCCCGGAGCGCTCAGCCGCCCTGGGCGCCTCCTATCGGTTTCCACTGGGCGGGCGCTTTGAAGGCGTTGTTCGGGGTGACCTGAGTTATACGGGGCATTCGAGTTCGAACCTGCTGCCTGCGCTTAGCGTCGAGCAGCCCTCGTATACCTTGTTCAACTTGCGGTTCGGAATCGAAAGCGATCGATGGAGCGGCGCGCTCTTCGCCGAGAACGTCTTTGACGAACAGGCTCGCTACGCGACCGGCCTGCCGACGCCGGGCGGTGCCGGTGGCGGCTTCTCGACCAATGTCCCGCGCCGCATCGGGATCCGCGTCCGCTATCGCTTCTGAACCGGCTCGTCAGGGGTTACGCGTCGAAGCTTCGAAGGGATACACCAGCCCCCAGTCCGCGCGCATGTCGTCCATGAGTTCCATGAGGGCGACGGATTCTCCCGCGGGCATGAGCGGGCTCTCGGTCTCGCCGGCCTCCAGACAACGAACCACTTCGTCGATCTGGTGATAGAACCCGTTGGCGTGACCGGATTTGCTGATCGTCGTTGATTCCACGATTTCATTGGTGCCGTCGTGGCGATGAATCACGAACGATTCGCCGGCCGGAAAATCGGGAAACTCGATAAACCCCCGTGTCCCATAGATGGCCGCTTCAGATTGCAGCTTCAGGTCGTAGCTGGCGGTGATTGCCGCGGTCCGCCCATCGGGAAACCGGAACTGGTAGATCGCCAGCTCGTCCACGCCCGTCTCACTCATCCTCGCCATGGACTGGACTTCCGAAGGCAGCGCATCAAGCAGGTGGCAGGCGAACGAGATCGGATAGCAGCCCATATCCAGCGTCACCCCGCCCGCGAGTTCCGGGGAACTGAGCCGATTCCGGTAGTGGTCGGGCACGAATCCGCCGAATGCCGCCTGGAGGTGTAGCACCTCACCGATTGCGCCTTCCTTCAGCGCCGCCTTCATTGCCCGGATGCTCGGCAGGAAACGGGTCCACATGGCTTCCATGAGAAACAGGCCACGGGCCCGGGCCAGCTCCGCCAATTCCCGGGCTTCGCGGGCATTGACCGTGATCGGCTTTTCGATCACCACGTGCTTGTCGTGGCTCAGCGCGAGCCGGGCGTTTTCGGCGTGGAAGTTATGGGTCGTCGCGACGTAGACCACATCGATACGCGAATCGGCAACGAGCGTCTCGTAGTCCTCGGCAGCCTCTGCGGCATGCTCTTCAGCAAAAGCAGCCGCCTTTCCGGGCGTCCTGGAGGCCACCGCCATCAGTTCGCAATCCGGGTGATGATGCAATGCGTCCGCGAAGCGATGGGCGATGATGCCCGGACCCAGGATGCCCCATCGCGTTTTCTCTTCTCCCATGCTCATTCCTCAGACATCCGGACTAGAAGGGCTCCAGGTCGCACCAAAGCCGCGCAATGGACACTGCCCTGATCGAAGGCGAAAGGGGAAAGGTCTCCGATCCCGCGTGGATGACATCCAGCGAATCGAGTTCAAGATCCTCCATCGACCGGTGCATCGACCGGGTCGTCTTCGGCGCCGCCGTATGCTTGATCTCGAATCCCCGCCGCTGATTTCCCCGTACCACCAGGAGGTCCAGTTCGGCACCCGCGTGGGTAGACCAGAAGAAGCACTCCTCGTCCCTGGCTCCGAGACGGCCGCGAATTTCCTGAATGACGAAGCTCTCCCAACTCCCACCCGAGACAGGATGTCCAAGCACGTCGTCATGAGTCTGCAACCCGAGTAGGGCATGAACCAGGCCGGAGTCTGCAATGGACACCTTTGGCGACTTGACCTGGCGCTTACGCACATTGGCATGCCATGGCTGAAGTTGGCGCACAACGAGTGCCGAGGTGAGCCGGTCCAGGTAGTCCCGCACCGTCGGCGGCGACACGCCGAACGCTCGGGCGAGTCGCGCTGCATTCCAGACGCTCGCCTGGCCATGAGCCAGCATGGTCCAGAAGCGACGCATGGTCTCGCTGGCGGTCCGAACACCGAGCTGGGGAAGGTCTCGTTCGAGAAAGGTCCGAACAAAGTCAAGGCGCCACTCGAGGCTCGCCGAGTCGGATTCGGCAAGATAGGACCGGGGAAACCCGCCGCGGACCCATAGTCGGATCCAGTTCTCTGCGCCGACTTCATCGAGCGCAAAACCTCCGAGGCGATGAAAGTGGATACGTCCTGCCAGCGTTTCGGACGACTGTCGAAGCAGATCCGGTGAGGCGCTGCCGAGCACCAGAAAGCGCGCCGGAGCGTCAAGTCGGTCTGCGAGAACCCGCAGAACCGGGAAGATCTCGGGCTTCCGCTGGATCTCGTCCAGTACGATGAGTCCGGTCAGACGCTGAAGTGCCAGCTTCGGCTCCGCCAGGCGCGCAAGATCCTCCGGGTCTTCCAGGTCGAAAAAGTGAACCGGCGACTCCAGTTCCGTGACGAATCGACGGGCCAGCGTGGTCTTGCCCACCTGCCTCGCCCCGAGGATCGCGACCACGGGGTGGCACCGTAGCAGTTCCTCGAGTCGTTTTCGCTGCCGATCTCGAACCAACACAAGGCAATTATACTAGAAAAAAGAAAGTGTCTCTATCGATTTTCTATCTATTTTTTAAAAACCAAGCGTAGCCAGGTCGTTAAAGCTCTGGATGAGCTGGGCGATGAAAACCGCGGCCGCGCCGATCTCGTGATGACGGATTTGACGGGAGCGAAGACCGACGATCAGGGCGATGACGGCTGTCCCCCAGAGCAGCCAGATCGACCAGCCCAGGATGTCGACGAGATAGCTCCACCCGCCTTTCAAGAGGCCATCGACGACGTCGACCATCGTCGCCCATGCGAGCACCCAGTAGTACCACAGGCGTCGTTTCAGGAAGAAGTCGTCGAGGTCGGTGACGCCCTGCCAGCTGCGCGGCACCAGGATGGCCGCGAGCAGGAAAAGGGAAACCGCATAGGTGACCAGAAAAAGGTAAAGCCCGAGCGTCCACTCGGTGACGAGCTCGGAGAATCGAAACTCCCACCACCAGAACTGAACCGTCCAGGTGAAGACGTAGGCCAGCCAGAGCCCATGGGCCCAGCTGAGCTTGATGTCCCGTCCCTCCGCCTTGCGATCGATCAGCCCGGCGACACCCATCAGCATGTGCGCGATGCTCAGACCGACGATGATCGATATGAGCACCATGACGTATTCGAAGCGATCCAAGGGCGATCCTCAGGCATCGGGTAGCGCGGCAATGCTAGCACGCGGACATCGAACTACCAGGCCCGGTATTTTCGCCGCTATTCCGCCCCAGCGCGGACCGCGCGGATGATCCGTAGAAGGTGCGGCGGCTGGCTGTCGAATGACGAGGCCATGCAGTTCCTTCATCCCAAGGGACGACTAAAACACCGGTTCGCATTTCTGGCATAGTGCCCGGCATGGAATACCTGCGAACTCCTGACACGCGCTTCGAAAATCTCCCCGACTATCCCTTCGAGGCGAACTACGTCGAACTCGAGCACCTGCGCATGCACTATGTGGACGAGGGCGAGGGCGACCCGATCCTGATGCTGCATGGTGAGCCGAGCTGGTCCTACCTCTACCGTCACATGATTCCGATCTGCACCGCGGCAGGCCACCGGGTGGTGGCGCCGGACCTGATCGGCTTCGGCAAATCCGACAAGCCTGCCCATGTCGCGGATTACTCCTATGCGTCCCATCTGGGCTGGCTGCGTGGCTTCCTGGATGACCTCGAGCTCGACAACATCACACTGGTCTGCCAGGACTGGGGGTCGCTGCTGGGTCTGCGCCTAGTTACGGCGCAGCCGGACCGGTTCAAGGCGGTCGTGATCGGCAATGGTTTCCTGCCGACCGGCGACCATCCGGTTCCGGCGGTCTTTAGAATCTGGAAGGCCTTTGCGCTGTTCAGTCCGGTGTTTCCCATCGGGCGCATCGTCGATATCGGCACCCGCCGATCCCTGAGTGAGGCGGAGATCGCGGCCTATGACGCGCCCTTTCCGTCGGCCCGTTTCAAGGCCGGCGCACGCGCCTTCCCCAAGCTGGTCCCGATCGATCCCGATACCGACGAAGCGCAAAACAACCGAGAGGCGTGGAAGGTACTGGAATCCTGGGAGAAGCCGTTCCTGACGACCTTCAGCAACGGCGACCCGATCATGCGCGGCGGCGAGAAGTATTTTCAACAACGCGTTCCCGGGGCGACCGGACAACCGCACGTCATCCTGAAGGGCGGACATTTCCTCCAGGAGGACTCCCCTCAACAGTTTGCCGAGGCGATCAACGGACTGCTGGCCGAACAATAGCGCCTTGATGGCGAATTCGGCGAGACCATAAGCCGACGACGCAGGCCACCAGGGTAGCGCCCCAGAGCAGCCAGATAGAGAATCCAAGCGTATCGACCAGATATCCGGATCCACCCTTCAGCAGGCCATCCACCACATCGACCCCGGTTCCCCAGAGAAGAACCCAGTAGAACCACGCTCGTCTTTGCAGGAAGAACTCATCGAGATCCTCGACCCCCTCCCAGGCGCGCGGCACGAGGATGACCGCCAGCAGGAATAGCGAGACCGCGTAGGTGACCAGGAAGAAATAAAGTCCCAGCGTCCACTCGGTGACCAGTTCGGAGAAACGGAATTCCCACCACCAGAACTGCACCGTCCAGGTGAAGATATAGCCCAGCCAAAACCCGTGCGCCAGGCTCAGCCTGATCGGCCCCGCTTGCCTTGCGGTCGATCAGTCCACCGACGCCGAACAGGATGTGCGCGATGCTCAAGCCGACGATGATGGAGATGAGCACCATCACGTACTCGAATCGATCCATGGGAGGGCCTCAGAAGGTGTTCTCCGATGCTAGCACGGGAAAACCTGGTCGCTTCTCCGTTGACGACTCGGTGTTGCTGATTCGACTACCCGGGCGGCCGCACAAACCCGATGACCGAGATGAAATGGCTCACGGTCCCGGCGAGCACGAAGAAATGCCAGATGCCGTGCGCGTGGCGCAGGCGGTCGAGCTTGTCCAGCAGGTAGAAGAGAACGCCAAGGGTATACGAGACCCCTCCAATGGTCAGCCACGCCACGCCCGCTGCAGGCAACGTTGCCTTGAGCGTGGCAAAATCCACGGCGCAGGCCCAGCCCATGCCCAGGTAGATGACCAGCTGAACCACCTTCGGCGTTCGCCAAGGCAGCAGCTCGAGCAGAATGCCAAGGGCCGCCAGGGACCAGATCGAGATCATGATTGGCCAGCCGCCATAGTGGCGCATGCTCACCAGCATGAAGGGCGTGTAGGTGCCCGCGATCAACAGGTAGATGGAGATGTGATCGAAGAGCCGGAACAGTCCCTTCAGCTTCGGCGGCCGGAAGCTGTGATAGAGGGTGGACATGGTGTAGAGCAGCACCATGCTGACACCAAACACCGCGAAGCTCGCGATGGTCCACGGATCCCGCGTCCCAACCGCTACGGCCAGCAGCGCGCCCAGGCCCATCAAGGCCAGGACCGTGCCCACCAGGTGGGTGATGCTGTTCAGTCGTTCGCCGCGATACATGCTGTCCCTGGATTAACCCGAATATTGCATGAGTGACGCGCGCATAATCTTACAGAGCCAATTCAAATCAATGGGTTGCCACCAGAACGGGTGGGCGATGGCGGGAACAGACTGCGCGCTGTCGGTTTTCCACCCAATCTCGCGGGCCATCTCGGCCGATCGAACAACGTGGCATCGCGAGATCGGCCGGAAATCCCGACAACTCATGCAGAATCCGGGTTAAACCGTCACGCGTCCATCGCCCCGCCAGATCATCATACGTCGAAAGGGACGAACCAGGGGTATGAAAAAAGTGATACCATTAGCCCATGAAGGTAGCCGTATCCATCCCCGACGAAATCTTTGAAGAAGCTGAACAGTTGGCGGAGCGTCTTGGCAAATCTCGAAGCCGGCTTTACGCCGAGGCGATTGCGGAACATTTGAAGGACCATCGTTTCGACGGGATCACCGAACGGCTTGATGCCGTCTACTCGGTCAACAACTCCACGATGGATCCGAGCCTCGAGCAGGCGCAGGGCGAGATCCTTGACGACGAGGGGTGGTGATCAGGCGCGGAGAGATCTGGTGGGCAACATTGTCAGCCCCGAACGGCTCGGGTCCAGGCTACCGTCGCCCTGTGTTGATCGTGCAAGCCAACCCCTTCAACGCCAGCGCAATTCAAACCGTGGTCGTCGCCGCTATCACTTCCAACCTTCGGCTTGCCGACGCCCCCGGCAACGTGCGCCTCGGCCGTTCCAGCACCGGGCTCTCCAAGCCTTCGGTACTGAACGTGTCGCAAGTCCTCACCATCGACCGGGCACGCCTGACCGAGCGTGTTGGTTCGCTGACGCCAAAGCTCATGCGAGCCGCAGACGACGGGCTGCGCCTGGTCCTGAATCTGAGCTGATCTTCAGCAGGCAACCTTCATAACGGAACCTGGATCGTCTGTACCGCGTTGGCCGGGATGGTCACGTCGGCGAAATGATCACCGATCTGCAGGCCGAACTCGATCGGCTCCTTTAGTGTGTTCAACAGTTGAACGCTCAGCAAGCCTTCATTGTTGATCGTGGCGCTGGCGTGCAGTGCATCCGGGTCCAGCCCGCTCAGCTCCCGCGTGACCTGGACCGCCCGGTCGCCGGGTCGGATCGTCTGGCTGAACTGGGACAGCACGTGGAAAATGGGCGTGTAGTAGATCTCACCCGTATCCGTGTCGATCATGATCGGCGCCCCGCAGAAGTTGCCGACATGATTGGGTCCGCCGTCGCGATTCAGCACGATATTCCAGTCGATCCAGCCGGACATCCAGTGGTTGAAGCTGACGATGATGTTACGGGCGTAGCGGTGCACCGGCGTGTACATCGGGTGGTCCTCCGCGTTGGGAGCCCAACTCGCCGTATATGCCCAGTCGGTCGCGTTCTCGTTCCACCAGAATTCATCGTTGCCGAACCAGCCGGATTCCTGGAAGCCCTCCGGATCGCCGATACCGCCGGGGGCCGGCTTGCCCAGGTCGTCGATGGTCCCTTCCGTGTGGATGATGTCGAACTCGGGAAAGCGCTCGTGGACCTCTTGCAGCGTGTCTTCGAAGACCTTGGTGGTACTGGCATACCAATGGACCGCCGTGCCGTAGACATACTTTGCGGCCTCGGGGTCGCCGAGAATCGTCTCCGCCCATTCCTCCAGGTGATCCCGATTCTGGTCGTAGATCAGCAGCTTCACGTCGCCATGCCCGCCCGCCTCTAGCCCGGGCCCGAGGTGGGACTTGATGAACTCGGCCTGGGACTCGGGCGTGAAGTGCATGCTCTCCCACTGGCCGCTGTTTCCCGCCGGCTCGTTGACCGGCGTCAGGCCCCAGATCGGGACGCCCTCGGCGGCATAGGCATCGAGATAGCGGACCAGATAATCCGCGTAGGTCGACTCGTACTCCGGTTTCAATGAGCCGCCGGTGCCCTCCCAGTCGTTGGCCTCCGAGCCCCGGATGTACCAGGTCTCGATGTCCTTCATCCAGGGCGGGGCGGTCCAGGCCGATGCGACGATGCGAAACTCGGAATCCTGCTGTTCCTTGATGGCCAGGGCCTCGTGAATCATCGGCAGCACATCGTAGGATTCGTCACGCACACCCGGATACGTGGTCCGGCTGAAACCCGCGCGGTCCGGGGCGATCGTGAAGTGCTCGAGGGCTGTGTCACCGGCGACCGGCGCGTAGGAGTATTTCCCCTCGACGGAGAAGTCCGTAGAGCCGATGGGCGTTCGCGCAATCGAGAAATTGGCGCCTTCCTCGCCGTAGACCCGACGCATGACCTCCAGCCTGCGATCGGGTTCGAGGTGGGCCAGAACGAATGCCGAGGACTCGGTAAAAGAGGTGCCGACGCCCAGCATCGTCTGTTTCACGACCTCCGGTTGCACCTTGATCAGCGTGCCCTCGCCCGGGTCCGGGTCCGCCAGCCGTCGAAACGCTACGTCCGGATAGCGGCTCAGGCGATCACCGCCCTCGCTCGTCACCAGCACGGCGACCGATTTGAGCGGCTCATCCGCCTTGGCGGCGTACGGCTCCTCCCCGGTCGGATCCGTAGGCTGGCATGCGGTGGTCCCCATCAGGGTCGCCAGAAAGACAAGCAAGGTTTGACGCATGAACCTGTTCCATCGGTGTGGGATGGCTCGATCATACGACGGTTGACAACGCTGTCAATTGCCCGCTTCGAGGACGCGGGCTTGTGCACACACATCCTGGGGGCATACTGGAGGCCTGGATGGAGGGATTGAACATTTGAAGAAACTCAAGAACGAAGCGGAACTGTTCAAGGCTGCCCTGGAGGCGGGTGTGGAATATGCCACCAAGGAACGCAAGGTGGTCGAATTCGAGGACGGCGACTCCAACGCCGACAAGGCCCTTTACGTCTACCGCCTGCTGATCCACGACAAGCTCCTGCAACCCCTGCCCGAAGAACAGGTGTCCCAGAAGGCGATCCGCCACCGCTTGGCGCTCTGGTACGCGCGGCAACTGCCGAAGGACCATCCGCTGCTGAAATAGGCGCCGGTTCGGTCTGTGCCGGGCTGCGGCTACAGGCGGGCGACCTTTTCAACATAGGCGTCGATGTCAAACTTCCGCTCCAGGCCTGATGCGGCCATGTAACGGACCTTTCCGAAGATCGGCCGCTCGGTCCAGCCGCGATCGTGCAGACCGTAGCACCAGCCCACGCCGACATAGGAATTGGGATCGCGGCCGTCAAGAAAATACTTGTTGTTGATCGCCAACGTCGTCTCGAAGCCCTGCTTCGGCGTCGGACTCCACTCGAGGATTTTTTTCGCCCAGTACATGCGCATGTAATTGTGCATGAAGCCCGTTTTCTTCATCTCGAGCATGGCTGCGTTCCAGTATTCATCGTGGGTTTGGGCCGCTTCCAGTTCCTCCTGATCGTAGACATGCGGTCGCTCGTCGCCGGCGTGCTCGGCAAGGGTCTTGCGCGCCCACTCGGGCAATGCCTCG
>JAWVZU010000136.1:0-10420 GCA_033722075.1 Lysobacterales bacterium | reverse complement strand
GCCGCATCGCCAAGTCTCACCGATTCCACCACCGAATCCGCCACGCCGGCGGCGTCCAGAGCCCACCGGAGTCGCCGCTGGAGCATACGCGGCGGCGAATCCTCCCAGTGGTGGAAATGGTATTGCTGGAATGCGATGTGGGGCGGCTGGCTGTAGAGTAGCGGCCGATTCTGGCGAACGCCGACGGCCTCCGGCAACTCCACCAGCAGGGGACCGGTGATTGCCGGCGTTTCCCGACGGTTGGGAAGTTCTGCGCGAACCAGGCGATAGTGATGGTCCTCGGGAACCGGCGGAGCGCTGCCGCAACCGGCCAGAACGAGGAGCATCAGGCCCGGGAGAACCCTTGAGAGCAACCTGGTCACTGTTCTTCAGGCTCCGGTTCAGGTGAAAACAACAGGCGATTCGGCTGGTGACGGATCTCGCGCGTGAACTCGTTGAAGTGGCGGCTCGCCTCCTCGAGGTTGAAAGCGATCGAGTCGATCCGGCGCGACAGGCGATCGATCGTCGTTTCCAGTCCGGCAATCGCCCGCCGGATTTCCGGCCGATTCTCGGCGGCGATCTCGCGGTAACTCTCGATCAGCTCGTGCAACTCACCACGCGTATCCCGGAGCTCGCCGGCCAGGTCGGCGGCATTGGCCGCGGTACGTTCCAGGTCGCCGAAGGTACGAACCAGGGTCTCCCGGTTTTCATCTCCCAGCAGCTCCTGCAGAGACGAGGCGGAGGCATTCAGGCGGACCATCAGTTCATCGGCCTGATTGATCATCCCCGGCGTGCCCTCCTCCAGTTGCGCCGTAATCTTGTCGATCCGTTCCGTCACCAGTGCGATCAACGGGCCCAGCTCCGACTCGGCCAACGATTCGATCTCTCCGGCAAGGTTCCCCAGTGCCGCGAACAGGTCCACCGCCTCCTCGCTCTGGATCTGCTCTCCAGGACTCAGGGTGGTCTCGGCCTCCCCTTCCTTGATGAAGATGAACACGTCCGACAGGATGCCGGAGGTGGAGATCGTAGCGATGCTGTCAATCGGAACCGGCCAGTTCTCCTCGATGCTCATCTCGACCCGGAAGCTGGTCAGGACGCCCTCGTGCTCGGGAACCACGGCTTCGACCTGACCGATCCGGTAACCCTCGAAATACACCGGCGTGCCGTAGCGGACGCCGAGCACCTGCTCGTAATAGGCGTGATAGCTTTCCGTGTCCCCGGTTCTACCGGTGATCCGGTACAGCACGATCAGCAGCAGCGCCAGCGCAGCAAGCACCACGGATCCCGCCACCAGGTAATTGATCGACTCGCGCTTCACGAGCTACTCGGTTCAGTGTTCATAAGCCTCCTCAGTGAGCCGGCGCAGATAGTCCTCGGCGTCGATCTTGGTATCCCGCGGCCGCCGATGCAACAGGTCCTGGACGCGCTCCACCGAACTGTCGCGCACTTCGTCCACGGTCCCGGTCATGAGAACGCGCCCGCCGTCGAGCACGGTAATGCGATCGGCGATCTTGAAGGCACTCTCCAGTTCGTGGGTGACAACGACCATGGTCATTCGCATCGCATCCCGCAGCTTGAGGATGAGTTCGTCGAGTTCCGCCGAGACCACCGGGTCCAGGCCGGCCGAGGGCTCGTCGAAGAACAGCAGGCGCGGGTCCATCACGACTGCCCTCGCCAGGGAAGCACGCTTGGTCATGCCCCCGGACAGCTGATCCGGCATGAGATCCTGGAAGCCGCCCAGCTTGACCACTTCCAGCTTCAGGCGCGACATGATGCGAATCGTATTCTCGTCCAGGTTCGTGTGCTCGCGCAGCGGCAGCGCGACATTTTCCCCGACGGTCATGGAGGTGAACAGGGCTCCGCCCTGGAAAGAAACACCGATGGAGCGGCGCAGCTGCTGCAGGTCAGCATAGGCCATACGGGTGATGTCGTTGCCCAGCAGCCGAATCGTCCCGGCAGTCGGGCGATGCAGCCCCAGCATGTGCCAAAGCAGGGTACTCTTGCCGGAGCCTGACCCCCCCATGATGACCCGGATCTCACCGAACTCCACCCGCAGGTCCACGTCATCGAGGATCTTGCGCCGGCCGTAATGCGTCACCAGACCGTCAACTTCGATGGCATAACGAGGTGCCGAGTCGGTCATCTCAGCGGTTCTGGAAGTAGGTGAAGATCATGTTGGTGATCACCAGGCAACTGATCGCCAGCACCACCGCACGCGTCGTCGCGCGACCGACGCCTTCCGCGCCACCGCGCACCGTGAACCCGCAGCTCACGCCCACCAGCGCAATCAACACGCCGAACACCAGTGATTTCGAGAGCCCCTGGGATACGTCGTCGACGGTGAGCATGTCGACGCTGCTCACCAGATAGGTCCAGAGTGACATGTCCAGATGACCAACGCTGTACAGACCCCCGCCCAGGATCGCCGACGTATTGGCAATGATGGTCAGCGTGGGCAGCATCACGACCAGCGCGATCAAAGCCGGAGCGACCAGATAGCGGACCGGTTCGATCCCGATGACCCGCAACGCATCGATCTCCTGTGATACCACCATGGATCCGATCCGGGCAGCCAGCGCCGAGGCGGACCGGCCGGCAACCAGGATGCCGGTGATCAGCGGGCCGAATTCCCGCGTCACCCCCTTGGCAATCGCCAGCACCACCTGCGACTCGGCCCCGAATTCACTCAGGGTGTAGATCAGCTGGATCGCCAGACTGACTCCGATGGTGAAGGCCAGCACCGAGACAATGGGAATGGCCCGGACGCCGGTGACCATCATCTGCTCGAACACGGCGGCGCTCTTGACGGGCTGTCCGCGCCGGACTCCGGTAATCAGCCAGTAGAGGCTTTCCGCGAGCAATGCCCCCGCATACCCGCAAGCCTCCACGGCCTTGACGATCGGCCGGGCAAGGCCCTGCAGAGTGCCGTCCCGGCTCATCCGGCGCGGGCAGCAGTCAGGTCGGCGTAGATCGGAAACACCTGGTCCAGGCGCGCGAGCTCCAGCACCGCTTTCACGGCATCGCTGATCGCGACCAGTCCGAACCGGAGATCCCGCGACCTGGCCACCTGATAGCCCTCCACCAGTGCCGCAATGCCGGAACTGTCGATGTAGCTGACGCCCGAAAGCTCCACCAGGACCGGATGATCATCGTCCAGCGCATCCAGGATCTCGCGCCGCACCTCCGACGACCAGGAGAGGTCGACTTCGCCGCTTAGTGAGACCACCTCGACGCCGTCTTCGAGGCGCCGCTCGCAGTTGTTTCCGTTTCCCGTCATTGGATCTTCTTCGTCATCCTGAGCAGATTGCCGCGGCCGTCTTCGGGCGGCAGGAATTCCCAGCTGTCCATTACCGAATCAATGAAATTCAGACCCAGGCCGCCGGGGCGGCATTCCTCCAGGTCTCTTGGCTTCAGGCACTCTGCATCCACCGGATCCGCATAGTCCCGCAGCTTGAACACCAGCCGATCGCCCTCGCGGAGCAGGCGCAGGCGCATCGATCCGCTCCGTTCACCGCTGTAAGCATGCCGCATCACGTTGGCACAGGCTTCATCCACCACCAGGATGAGCTTCTGAATCAGCGACGGGTCGCAACCCGCTTCCGCCGCCCGTTCGCGGACCAGACCGCGAACCCGCTGCAGGTTATTCGGGCAGGAGTTGAAGGTCAGGTCCAGCAGGCAGCCGTCGCCGGTCATGGGCTAATCCGGGGAATCGGCCGACTTGGACCGGGCCTTCTTGCGGAGCAGCCGGAACCGCTGCGAGCGCCGCCGGCCGAGGATCGTCACCACGGGACCGGAGGCCGCATAGACGAAGGCGATCGTCATCAGGACCTTGGGAAGGTCGATGGCGAGCAGCACGAACAGCACCACCAGGGCCAGCATCCACAAAAACGGGATCCGGTCCGGCCATGCCTTGAAGCTGAAATAGCGGACGTTGCTCACCATGAGCAGCGCCGTCACCACGGTGATCACCAGAGCCGCGACGCTCACGCTGTGCCCGCTGATCCCTTCGGCCTCCAGGGCCCAGATCGGAAACACCAGCACCCCCGCGGCGGCCGGTGAGGCGAGGCCCTGGAAGTAGCGCTTGTCGGTCAGCGCGGCCTGGGTATTGAAGCGGGCCAGCCGGAGAGCGGCACACGCGGCAAACAGGAACGCCGCGAGCCAGCCGATCTTGCGCATGGCGACGCCATACTGGGCGAGGCTCGAAAGGGACCAGACATAGACGATCAATGCGGGAGCGAGACCGAAGGAGACCAGATCGGAGAGACTGTCGTACTGGACACCGAAATCCGACTGGGTGTTGGTCAGACGCGCAATCCGCCCGTCGAGCCCGTCCAGCAGGCCTGCCACCGTGATCGCCACGGCGGCCGCGACAAAGCGACCATTCATCGCTGCCACGATGCCGTAGAAACCGGCGAACAAGGCGCCGGTCGTAAACAGGTTGGGCAGCAGGTAGATGCCCGGCCTCGTTCGGCGGGGTTCGGCCGTTTCCCGTGTCTCGCTCAAGTTCATCCCATGCGTTGTTGTCCCTCCTGCATATTAAGGGATTGCGCCAGATTGCCCAAAGTCGGGGCCGGCAGTTTATAGTTAGGGCACCGGGCCCGACGGGCCCCAGCCAGGAACCGGATATGTTGCGCTGCGCGATTCTTTGCCTGCTTTTCCTTTTCGCCGGAGCCCATGCGGCCGAGACCAAGGTCTACCAGTGGACCGACGAAAACGGTGTCGTCCATTTCACGACCCAGCCGCCGCCGGAGGAGGTCCAGGCGGCCGAACGTACGGTCCGTGAGATTCCGAAGGCCGGAACCGTCGCCACAAAGGCACCCGGGCGGGAGGAAACCGATCCAGCCTCCGCCGAGACCGATACACCTGAGACCGCTCAAGTCGATCCGGCTGACCAAGAACGTCTGCGCATGGAACGCTGTGAACAGGGACGCGCCTGGGTCGCGGGGATCGAACCGGCGGACCGGATCCGGGTTGAGCGACCGGACGGTACAGTGGAGTTTCTCGAGGGAGAGGACCGGATTGCGGAGCTGCAGAGGGCCCGCCAGATGGTCGCCGAAAACTGCCCGTGAAGTCCGGGCGACTCTGGGGACTGATGCTGGCAGCCATCCTGATCGCCGGCGCAGGCCTCGCCGTCCACTGGTATTTCAAGCCCGCACAACGCCCCGGGTGGGTGGCCGATTACGTGCCCACGGATCCCGCCGCGGAAGTCATCCTTTATCGCTGGAAGGACGAAGCAGGGCAATGGGTCCTCAGCAGTGAACCGCCACCGGCGGGCGTCGAATACGAAGAAGTCAGCTATCGGCATGACACCAACGTGCTCCCCGCAACGCAGACCGAAGACGACTGATCCGCTACAATTCGCAGCTTTGCCGAGCCGAAGAAGATCATGCGCGCCAGCCAGTTCCATCTCGCCACGACCAAGGAAACCCCGGCCGAGGCCGAAATCGTCAGCCACCAGCTGATGCTGAGAGCGGGCATGATCCGCAAGCTCGGCTCCGGGATCTACACCTGGGCGCCGCTGGGCTGGCGGGTCCTGCGCAAGGTGGAGGCCATCGTCCGGGAGGAAATGGATCGCGCCGGATGCCTGGAGATGTTGATGCCGGCCATCCAGCCGGCGGAGTTCTGGGTCGAGACCGGACGCTGGGACGACTTCGGGCCGCTGCTCCTGAAGATGGCCGACCGGGGCGGGCGAGAGTACTGCTTCGGGCCGACCCACGAAGAGGTGATCACCGATTTCGCCCGGGCAGAACTGCGCAGCTACAAGCAGCTTCCGGTGTGCTTCTACCAGATCCAGACCAAGTTCCGGGACGAGATCCGACCGCGCTTCGGGGTGATGCGGGCGCGCGAGTTCATCATGAAGGACGCCTACTCGTTCCACATGGACGAGGCCTCACTGGAAGAGACCTACCAGATCATGCACCAGGCCTACAGCGCCGCGTTCACGCGCATGGGCCTGGAGTTCCGACCGGTGCGGGCCGACTCGGGCGCCATCGGCGGCGATGCCTCGCACGAGTTCCAGGTCCTGGCCGATTCCGGCGAGGACGCCATCGTGTTCAGTGACGCCAGCGACTATGCGGCCAACATCGAGATGGCCGAAGGCGTGCCGGAAACCACCGACCGCCCCGCTCCTGCCGCCGAACTCAAACGTGAGGAGACGCCCGAGGAACGCAGCATCGAGGCGGTCACGGCGAAATTGGGGGTGACCGCGCAATCCTGCGTCAAGACCCTGCTGGTCGAAACGGAAGCAGGCCAGCTGGTCGCGGTCTGCCTTCGCGGCGACCATACCCTCAACGAGATCAAGCTGAGCAAGCTCGAGCCTTTTTCGGAGGGTTTTCAACTGGCATCCGACGACGCCATCAGGCACGCACTGGGCTGCTCGCCCGGCTTCGTCGGTCCGGTCGGTCTGCCCGAGGATATCCCGGTGATCGTCGACCGGTCGGCCGCGCTGGTCAGCGACTTCGTGTGCGGCGCAAATGAAGACGGCTACCATCTCACCGGGGTCAACTGGGAGCGGGACGCGCCGTTGGGACGCATCGAGGACGTCCGCAACGTGGTGACCGGCGATCCCAGCCCGGACGGTCAGGGCCGCCTCAAGGTCGCACGGGGCATCGAGGTGGGGCATATCTTCAAGCTCGGCGCGAAATATTCCAGAGCCATGCAGGCCACCGTGCTGAACGAAGACGGCAAATCGGTCGCCCTGGTCATGGGCTGCTACGGCATCGGCGTGACCCGCATCGTGGCAGCCGCCATCGAGCAGAACCACGACGAGAACGGCATCATCTGGCCGGAGGCCATCGCGCCCTTCCAGGTCGCCCTGCTGCCCATGAACGCCCACAAGTCCCACCGGGTACGTGAGACGGCAGACCGGATTTATTCCGATCTGACGGACGCGGGCGTGGAAGTCTGGTACGACGACCGCGGGCAACGACCCGGCGTGATGTTTGCAGATTCCGACCTGATCGGCATCCCACACCGGGTGGTCATCGGCGAGAAGGGGATCGACGCAGGGCAGATCGAGTACCGGGCCCGAACCGCGCAGGAAAACGAATGGCTGCCCCTGGACGGGATCATCGAAGCCCTGATGGGCCGTCTGGCCTGACCGTCGCGGAAGCCCTTGCCGGGGCCGGCCTCGACCGGTTGGACGCGGAACTGCTGCTGGCCGACGTCCTGGGGCGATCCCGGACCTGGCTTTTCGCGCACCCGGACGCTGCCCTTCCGGAACGTGAGAAAGGTCGCTTCGAGGCCCTCCTCGCGCAGCGCCGCCAAGGCGTACCCGTCGCCCACCTGGTCGGCCGGAAGGCCTTCTGGAACCAGAACCTCCGGGTTTCCCCGGACACGCTGATCCCGCGCCCGGAGACCGAACTCCTGGTGGAGCTCGCCCTTGACGCCATCCCTGCGGCCGCACCCGCCCGGGTGCTGGACCTCGGGACCGGCACGGGCGCCATCGCCCTGGCGATTGCCTCGGAACGACCCCAGGCGTGGATTCTCGCCACCGACCGGGATCCCGGCGCGATCCAACTTGCCCGACGCAATGCCCGGTTGCATCGCCTGGACAACGTGCGATTCCTGTGCGGCGACTGGTTCGATCCGCTGCGGCCGACCGGATTCGACCTGGTGGTTTCCAATCCGCCCTACCTTGCGGCCGACGATCCACACCTGGAACGGGGCGACCTGCGCTTCGAGCCCCGCTCGGCGCTGGTTGCGGCCGAGGCTGGTCTGGCCGACCTGCGGCGCCTCGCCGAGCAGTCCGCACGCTACCTGAGGCCCGGGGGGACGCTGATCGTGGAGCACGGCTGGAACCAGCAGGAATCGGTGCTAGCGTTGCTCGTGCACAACGCCTCGTTCGAGCCGAGCGGGCATCGAGACCTCGCAGGCCGCCCGCGGGCCGTGGCAGCGCGGCTCCGGTGACCGGCTCCACCGGAAAGTCGGGACCTCAAGGGATCCAGCAAACCGGTCCAGCGATCGATATACTCGAAGAACAGCAGCTCCGTCGGGGATCGGGATGAAACGCTACCGCACAGCCATCTCACCTTGAGTTCCTCTGCTGATCTCCTCAGGCGCGGCCTGCAGATTCGTCGCGGCGAGTGGGCGGCCGTTGCGCTCAGCTTCGCCTATTTCTTCCTGCTGCTGGCGAGCTACTACATGCTACGGCCGATCCGCGACGCCCTGGCGGCAGCCAATATCGGCGCACAGGATCTCCGCTTTGCGTTCCTGACGATCTTCCTGGTCATGCTCGTTCTGACACCGGTTTTCGGCATGCTGGCCGCGCGGCTCACCAGGCGCCGGCTCATCCCGCTCATCTACCTGTTCTTCCTGGCGAACATCGTGCTTTTCTACTGGTTGTTCGGCGCTTTTTCGAATACCGCCGCGCTCGCCTACGTGTTCTTCGTCTGGCTTTCCGTCTTCAATCTCTTCGTGGTCTCCGTGTTCTGGAGTTTCATGGCCGACCTCTATGATTCGGAACGGGCTCAGCGCCTGTTCGGACCGATCGCCGCAGGCGGCAGCCTCGGGGCCATCCTGGGCCCGCTGCTGACGCGCCATCTCGCCGAATCTCTGGGACTGCCCCCTCTGATGCTGATCGCGGCGACCCTGCTGGGCGGCGCACTGGCCTGCATGCTGGCCCTTGATCGCACCTGGAAGGGCACGGGAGACGGCCCCTCGAGGCCCATGGGGGGCGGCGCCCTGGAAGGCGCAAAGCTGGCTTTCTCGAACTCTTTTCTGCGCGGCATGACCCTGCTCATGGTCCTCGGGACGCTCAGCGGTTCCATGCTCTACCTGCTCCAGATCGATGTCGTCGGCAAGCTCCGGGAAGATCCGGCTCAGCTGACCGCCTTCTTTGCCGGCGTGGACCTTTCGATCAACGTTCTCTCGGTCCTCATCCAACTGACCCTGACCGGTCGGGTGCTGGCGTGGCTTGGCTTTCCGGCTACGCTGGCCTTGCTGCCCCTCATCGCCCTGCTGGGCTTCGGCCTGATCGCGGCCCATCCGTCGGTCTGGGTGATCGTCGGACTGCAGGTCGCCCGCCGCACCACCTTGTTCGCGATCGCCAACCCGGTGAGCCAGATGCTCTTCACGGCGCTGGGCGTGCATTCGAAATACAAGTTCAAGAACTTCCTTGATACGGTCGTCTATCGGGCCGGTGACACGTTGGGGTCCTGGCTGTTCGCCGGGCTGATCGCCGCCGGCGGAATCGGGCTGGTCGCCGCGACGGGCTGCCTGGTTGCGGCCGCCATGGTAGCGGTGGCGATCTGGATCGGCCGGGCCTATCTGCGCCTCGGGCGGGAGATCGCAGTACCCGACTGACGCCCATGTTGCATGAGTTGTCGGGAATTCTCAGCCAGGCTCGCTTGCCAGACGGTTCAACAAGGCCAACGAACGCTGGACATAGCCGCCACCGAACAGGTTGGCGTGGTTGAGAATGTGGTAGAGCTGATAGAGGGGCCGGCGATCGGGATAGCCCGGATCGAGAGGCAGGGACTCCGAGTAGGCGTCGAAACAGGCCTTCGTGAATCCCCCGAACAGCTCCATCATGGCCAGGTCGGTCTCGCGGTCGCCCCAGTAGACGGCCGGATCGTAAATGACGGGCCAACCCTCGCCCGTCGAAGCGGCATTGCCCGACCACAGGTCGCCGTGCACCAGCGCCGGATGGGGCGCATAATCCGCAAACCATGCGGGGAGACGACCGGCCAGGCGGCGGGCGGGCTCCAGCAGGTCTGCAGAACCCTTACGCGCCAGGCGCTCGACCTGGTTGAGGAGACGGTGCCGGGTGAAGAACTCGACCCAGTCGTCGGCCTGGGGATTGGGCTGGGGCGTCGTCCCGAGGTAATTGTCGATCGTCCACCCGAAGGTCGGTTGACGGACCCGATGCAACGCGGCCAGGGCCGAGCCCAGCCGTTCGTCGACGAGCGAGCCGCGTGCGCCCAATTCCAGGTATTCCAGCAGGAGGTATCCACTGCCGAAGGCCATCACGGCTGGGATACGCAGATCAGGAACTGCGGCCTCCGCGAGTGCTTCCAGGCCGCGCGCTTCGGCTTCGAACATCCCACTCGGCGCATCGCTGCGGTACTTCAGGAAAAGACGACCCTGGTCCGTATCGATCCGGCAAGCCTGATTGATGTCGCCACCCGCCGCCCGGGTCGCACCCCGGAAGGCCAGACCTTGCCCCTCCACCAGGGACCGAAGCTGCTCGGTGTTCATCCGTGGCTGACGAACAGATCCACCAGGTCGTCGTGCGCATTGTCCATCGCCAGGTCCACCGGCGAGAGGCCGTTGATGTCGCGCAGGCGTCGATTTGCGCCGGAGTCCAGAAGCAGTTCCGCGGCGTCGCGGAAGCCGTTGCCCGCCGCCGCATGCAGCGCGGACCACCCGGTAAGGTCCTGACGATCGACTTCGGCGCCGACCTCGATCAGCATCCTGGCGAGCCTGATGAGATTCTCTTCCG
>JAWVZU010000135.1:0-10441 GCA_033722075.1 Lysobacterales bacterium | reverse complement strand
GAGATCGCAGACGGCATCGACCGCCAGCTTTTCGAATCGGTTGTTGGTCAGAGTTCAGTGAGTGCTTTTCGTCAAACCGAAGCCACGGGGTAGGAGCCGAGGATCTTGAACAGACTGGCCTCTCGCTTGAGCATGCGCAACGCCCCAGCCAGGGGCTCCTCCTCGGAGTGGCCCGCAACGTCGATGAAGAATACGTAGTCCCACTTGCCCTGGCGGGAAGGGCGGGACTCGATCCGGGTCATGCTGACGCCAGCCTGGGCCAACGGGTCAAGCAGATGATACAGCAGACCCGGGCGGTCCTGGGAGGATACCAGGAGCGAAGTCTTATCGTGCCCGCTGGGCGCCAGCAGCTTGCGACCGATGACCAGGAAGCGGGTTGAATTGTCCGGGCGATCCTCGATGTTCGCAAACAGCGTGTTCAGGCCGTAAACCTCGGCCGCCGCCTCCCCGGCAATGGCCGCCGCGTCTTCCGCGTAGCGCACCCGTCGCGCAGCTTCCGCATTGCTGGCCACCGGAATCCGTTCGGCGTGGGGCAAATGCTGGTGCAGCCAGCCGCGACACTGGGCCAGCGACTGGCGATGCGAATAGACCCGCTCCACATGCTCCAGAGTTGTGGCCTTGCTGAGCAGGTGCTGGTGAATGCGCAGCTCCACCTCGCCGCAGATCTTCAACGGCGACGCAATGAACATGTCCAGCGTGTTGCTGACCGCGCCTTCCGTGGAATTCTCGACCGGCACCACCCCGAAGTCGGCGTCGGCGGCTTCGACCTCCGCAAAAACCTCTTCGATGGTATTCAGGGGCAATCCCTTGATGGATTGGCCGAAGTGATGAATGCTCGCGGATTGGGAGAACGTACCTTCCGGCCCCAGGTAGGCGATCTTCAGGGGCTCCTGCTGGGCCAGGCACGCCGACATGATCTCGCGGAACAGGCGCACCATCTCGCCATCGCTCAGAGGGCCCTCGTTGCGTTCCACCACGCCACGCAGGACCTGGGCTTCGCGCTCCGGACGATAGTAATCGACGGTGCTGACGAGTTCTCCCTTGGCCTCGCGCATCTGCCGGGCCACGGTGGCCCGGGACGAGATCAGCTCCTGGATCTGCCGGTCCAGGTCATCGATCCGCCCGCGCAATTCACTCACCGGGTCGGTCGAGGACTTGGTCTTGTCGTTCTGCTTGCCCATCGCCGCCGGATTCTAGCCGGATAAGGCACCAGTTGTAACCGCGGGATCAGGTCCTGCGTTCGAATTCGTCCATGAACTCGATCAGCGCCTCGACACCGGACGGCTCCATCGCGTTGTAGAGACTGGCGCGCAGACCACCCACGGCGCGATGCCCCTTCAGCCCCAGCAGACCGTTCGACGCCGCCTCGGCAACGAACCGCGCATCGGTAGCCTCATCGGGCGTGCGAAACACCACGTTCATGACCGAGCGCAGCGGCTCGGGCACGTCGTTGGCGTAGAAATCGCTGCGATCGATCCGCGCATAGAGCGCGCTCGCCTTGGCTTCGTTGCGCCGCTGCACGGCCTCCAGCCCACCGAGTTCGGCGATCCAGTCCAGCATGCAGTCCAGCACATACCAGGCGAAGGTCGGCGGCGTGTTCGACATGGAATGTCCCTGCGCCAGCGCAGCATAGTTGATCATCGTGGGGAGGCGGTCCGGACACCGGTCGAGCAGCGCACGATCGATGATCACCAGGGTCAGCCCGGCGATCCCGAGATTCTTCTGGGCACCTGCATAGATCATGCTGTAGTCGTCCACCACCAACGGTCTCGAGAGGATGTCCGAGGACATGTCGCAAAGCACCGGCGCTGCGGCGTCCGGCGGCCGCTGCCACTGCAGGCCCTCGATGGTCTCGTTGGAGGTGACGTGTACGTAGCTCCAGTTTCCGGCGGGGAGCTCCGGCCGCATGAAAGGGGTGCAATCTATCAGCTTGACGGCTTCCCGCTGCGCCTTGGCGCCCCAGTGACCATCGACGGCGTAGGCGGCTGGCCCGGTCCCGGCGAGATTCATGGGTATGAGCGCGAACTGGGTACTTGCCCCACCCTGCACGAAAAGCAGCTCGAAGTGCTCGGGGACGTGAAGCATGTCTCGCAGCTTGCGCTGCGAGTCTTCGGCCAGCCGGCCGAATTCAGGGCCGCGGTGGGAGACCTCCATGACCGATACGCCGGTGCCCTGCCAGTCGTCGATCTCGGCCGTGATCCGTGTCTTGACCGTGGCCGGCAACATGGCCGGGCCGGCGGAAAAATTGATTATCGGAGAATCGTCTAGAGATTCAGGATCAGCCATATCACCATGGCTGCGGAGAGCACCACACAGATCCCGATGATCACCATGTCTCGACGGCTGCCGTCATCGCGGCTGGGTTCGGATTTCGGCTTGGGCGGCGGCGGTCGCCTGGTTGGACGCGAGTTGCGCTCTTCCTGGGCCGCCCGCTCTTCCGCGCTGAGCTCGGGCTGCGGCGGGGACGGCGGGGTCGTCTGCGGCTTCTGCGCTTCGGCTTTCGGCTCTTCGACCTTCGGCTCTTCAGCTTTCGGCTTCTCGGCCTTCTGCTCTTCGGCCTTCTTCTGTTCGGCCTGCCTGGCCGCATCGTTGAACGCCTTGGCCGAGAAAACCTGGGTGTTAGACCCGGTGGCTTCCTCGCGCACCTCGCCGCCGTAGACGTCGCCGGGCACGAAACCGGGCGTCTCCAGCAGAAAGCGGTGCTCGCCGATCGCAATCTGATCGCCCGCGTTCAGCTCCGCGTGCTTGACCTCATGCCCATTGACGTCGAGCGTGCCCTGCCCGTCCATGCGACGCAGGTAGATCTTGTCGCCCTTGCAGCCGACGGCCAGTTGCACGTCCGCCTCGGTGGGCACCTGAATATCCGAGTCGTCTCCGCTGCCGATGGTGAGTTCGGCGCGGATCGGGAAGACCTTGCCGGCATGCTGCCCGGTAATGCCGCGCAGGTGATGCTTGGTCGGCATTTCGTCTTCGGAAACGGCTTCAAAAGGATGCGGCGGCGTGCGCATGTCGACGGCATCGGAGCGGATCACCATGTCCACGGATCCGAACTTGATCCGGTCCCCGAGACGCAGGATCGCCTTTTCGCGGATCGGCCGCGAATTGACACTGACCTTGCCGTCGGCATCGTCCTCGACCGCCAGCGTGATGCCACGCTGATCGATGATCAGGACGCCGCGCGCACCACCATCCTCGATGATTACGTCGTCCTGGTTCGAGTTCCCGATCGAGAAACTGCCTTTGCCAATGGCCACATCTGCATGCTCACCATTGGGAAATGCGAGCTTCATGCCCTCTCTCCCTAAAATTTGCAGGTAAATTTACCACCCAAGACGTCCTATGCCTACAACGAACCGTCATCATCGTCCTCGTCGTCCCCCTGCAGCTTCTTCTTGAGTGCCTCGCCCAGGAGGGACTTCAGCGCGTCTTCCGTGGACTCCTCGTCGTCCCCCTTCTCGGCACCCAGTTTCTCCCTCAGCTTGTTGTCGAGTTTCGAACCCTGGGTCGCCAGAAGGATCTTCGCCACGTCGAAGCTTACCTTGGGATCGGTCATGGAACCACCCACCTGCAGCGGAATCGGGGTTCCTTTCAGCACACCGTAGGCTTCACCGCCCTCGGCGTCGGGTGCACGCACCAGGTTCGAAGTGAGGCGGTAGTCCAGTTGCCCCGTGGTGAGATCGATGCTGCCGGCCCCGTCGACCTGCAGATAGGGCGCAACGAGGGAAAACTCGCGCGTGCTCAGTACGCCACGGTCGATGGCTGCGCGCAGCTTCAGACTTGAAAAGTCGGTGTCGCGCGCTTCGGAAAACAGGTCGGCCGGATCGCCCTGCCCGGTTGCGGCGAGCACCTGCCGGAGTACCCGCATGATGTTGAAGCCGTAGACCGCGCCGTCGCGGAAGTCGAAGCTCACGGTCCCGTTCAGGCTGGCCAGCGGGTCGGGATCGAAGGGCCGATCGACCGACAGTTCAGCGCTCAGGTCGCCCAGTCCGGTCAGCGGTGCGGGAGAAAGCCATGCACCAAGCAAGTCGCCGCCGCGGACCTGCTGGACGTCGGCGCCGGCGGTCAGGCGTCCACTGTTCGTATCAAGGTCCATCCGCGCATTCACGGCGCCGCCGTAAAGCTGCCCCTCGATCGGCAATACCCGCAGGCCCCGCTCATCCGACTCCAGACGCACCTGGACGTCGGTCGCGGTCAGGCCGGCCAGGATCAGTTCGCCCACGGTCAGGGTGCCCTGCATGCGCCCGAACTCCAGAGTCGTGTCGCCGCGAGGTTCCTCGGGCGGCGGCGCGCTTGCGCTCTCCGGCGGCAGGTAGCGGTCGGCGTTGATCCGGTCGATCGAGAACTCGAACTGGGTTGTCTCGCCCAGGCTGGCGCTCCCGCTGAGACGGCTGTCGTCCAGCTGCCCGGTCAGCTTCGATACGCGAATGGTGTCGCCCTGCATGGTCCAGTCCAGGGCCGCCTCGAAACGGTCCAGGGCGGCCGGATCCGTCGTCCCCGCAACGTAAAGGCCGGTCTGCTCCAGCCACTCGCCGAGATTGAAGGGGCTCAATTCGAGGCTTCCCTGGAAGGCCGGATCCGCCGGTAGTCCGCGTCCCTGAACCGATCCAGTGCCGCGTGCCCCGACCGACTCCAGGCGGAATTCGGGAAGAGCGACCGTCCCCGCGGCCAGGTCGAGGGTCGCCGCCCGATCGATCGTCAGCGATGACGCCGGAGCCGTGGTGTTGGTCAATTTCATACGGCTGAGCTCGGCCTTCAGTCCGTCTCCGCTGAGGGCATCGCGGGCAACCAGCGCCGCATCAAAGGCGCCCTCGTACTCGCCAAAGCTGTAGCGGGTCGAAAGCTCGACATCGATCGGCGCGTCGGCGCGTATCGGCGTGGCCTCCAGCCGCAGCTCGCTGAGCCGCGCCTCGATGCCCGCAGCCCGGTCCCGGTAGTTGACCAGGCCGTCTTCGATCTGAACCGACTGCACGGTGGCACCAACCGGTTCCGTCGATTCACCCTCCAGCTGCACATCGGTAGACGACGTGTCCGCTGCTGCGCTCAGGGATTCCCAGTTGCCGGTCCCGTCCGAGGCCACCTCCAGGTAGATCTCCGGCCCCTCGATCCGGATTTCGCCGATCTCGAAGCTGCCGCTGAGCAGCGGCAACAGGCGCAGCTCTGCCGACAGGCGTTCGGCTCGCAGAAACTCCGACCCTTCGAAGGCTGGATCGTTACCCAGCGAGACCGGACCGGCCGCGACGGCAAGCCACGGAAAGAAGCTCAACTCGATCTCCCCCTCGATCGAGAAATCACGCCCCGTCACCGCCTCGACCTCGGCAACGATGCGGTCCTTGTGGTCGTTCGGATCGAACCACAGGGGCACCGTCAAAACGGCGACGACCAAGACCAGCAGCAGCCCTGCCAGGAGCACCAAAAGCCACTTGAACTTACCCATTTACCCGTGCTCTCCGCGGGCCTCTGCCCGAGCTTTGCCGCGTGCTAAGCTTGCCATCGAAGATCATTCCGTCAAGAGGGGATCATGTCGGAGATTCATATCGTTCGCCGTCACAACGGCGATCCCGAGCATGCTCGACAAGCCGCCGAAAAGGCCGCCGAACACATGGCCGAGCGGCACGACATCGAGTATCACTGGGAGGATGACGCGATCCACTTCTCGCGCCTGGGCGTCCATGGCACGATGCGGATCGACCCGGAGAACATCGAGATCCATGCCCACCTGGGATTCCTGCTCGCCATGTTGAAAGGCACCATTGAAGAGGAAATCCGAAAGGAGCTGGATCAGCACTTCGCCTAGCTTTCGCCGGGCTCTTCCTGGTCCTCTTCCAGCGGTTTCAGCAGGTCTTCCAGCCGCTTGGTCATGTTGCTGTACTTGTAGGACGGAATCCGGAAAGCCCAGCCGTCCAGCCTGGCCTGCAGCTCGGCTGCATCGGCGGCCGGGTCGGCGGGCTCCGCATCGGTTTCCCCCGATCCGTCCTCGTCGGTTTCTTTTTCAATCACCAGCGCCGGATCGTATTCGACCTGCAAGGCCACATAACGCTCATCGTCACCCGGCTGCCATGCACGGGTCCGGATCCTGAGGCCGTCGAAGGTCTCGTAAACCCCGCGGATCGGTTCGGCATCACCCGGATCGAATTCGCTCATTGGACGGACATCCTCCAGCCGCAGGGCCGCCAACGCAGAAGCGATCGAATTCCCCGCGCTGGGGGACAGCAGTTCGCGCCCGTCGGGAAGGTTCACGACCCCGTGGTTGGGCAACTCGCGGGTCTCCTTGAGCAATGCCACCCGATCGCCATCCGGATGAGTAAGCTCTACCCTGCGGACTCGCGGAGATGCGATGTCGATGATGTCCTTTCGAAGCCAATCCACGGGGGCGGCATCCATGCCGATATTTCCGGTCGCCGCCCAGCTCTGGGCTTCCCCCGAGCGCCGGACATAGGTGGTCGTCAGCCCCCGGAAATTGGACTTGCCGACGACGATGGAAACCGGGCCGTCGGGCAGGGTCAGTTCGATCCGCTTGCTGGTGGCGCCAGGCGCATCCGGATCCTGGACGCCGAGCTGATCGTAGCGCTCCGGGTCGCTGGTCTTGGCTTCGGCCAGGGTCGCTTCGCCCAGTGCGATCAGCTGGCGCCGCAGGGCGGCCAGGTCGACGGGAAATCCACCACGCTCCTCGACGCCCCAGCCATCCTCCTGCCGAACCAGGGTCACGGCCGTGTCTTCACCGGCATCCTCCACCCGCACCCGGGTAATCTCGTTGAGCTGCTCACTCAATCCCGGAATCAGTGGTTCACCGGTAGAGCGTTCGTTCGGCGCATCCCGTTCCACCGAAAGCCACATTGCTGCGGCCGCCGCAGCGAGGGCGACGACGGTCAGTCCGATCAGAGATTTCGATTGCATATCAAGTCTCCAGGCGGCGGCGTTTCCGCGTCCAGGCAACGAGCAGGGCCAGGGCGGTCAGGAGCACCGGCATCAGCCCGATATTCAGCACTTTCAACCAGGTTCCGAGACTCTCGATATCTTCGCGCAGGTTGGCGCGCACGGACCTCAGTTCTTTCCGGATTCGCACCTGCTCGCTGCGGAAACGCTCCAGTTCGGCCTGCTGTTCCTCGCTCAGGATGAGCGGGTTGCCATCCTCGCGGCCGGCCTGCAGCTCCGAGAGCTTGCGTTCCGTCTCCTGCAGCTGCTGCGTGAGCTGCTGTTCGGTCGCGCGAAAGCGCTCTTCGGCCTGGCGTTCCAGCTCCTGCACCTTCAGGAAAGGCCGTTGCGATGTCGCCCGGCCCCGGATGCTGATCAGGTCGCTGCTCCCCGAGAGGTTCTCGACGGCGTTGATCACCAGATCCCCGTTGTTGGCAAACGCGCTGACCAGCTGGCGTCCGAAGAAGTTCTGTACCTGGACCCACAGCCGGTCGGCGAGGAAGTCTGCATCGGCGAAAACCAGGATGTTGGCCTCTTCGGTGCGGGCCACCGGTTCCGGCCTGGCCGCCTCCTCGGTTGCCTCCTCGTCCTCCGCATCGCTTTCCGGCGGACCATCCGGGAAGGCGGAATCCAGCGGACCGAAAAGACGTGCCGCGATGACATATTGCTCGCCGGTCGGGGTAAAACCATCCAGCAACCGGGTCGGGTCCTGCAGGAACTGCACCTGCTGGGTGGCGACGGGCGCGCTGGCCTCCGAAGTGGTCAACAGCGGGATGAAGTCATACTCCGCTGAGGGAAGCGCCGCGACGTAGCCGCTGAGCGCCACATTGACCGCATTCAGATTGGCCAGAATCACCTCGTCGGTGTTCATCGTCGGTTCGTTCAGGTTCAGCACGCCGATATGTCGGACCGGCCGCCGACCCGGCCCGCCGGAGATCTGCAGGCCGTTGATCGAATCCAGCACCACCTTGGTCGGGTCGTAACCGATGCCCCAGGCCTCGAAAAGGGCCGGAAGATCGGACGAACGCTCCGCGAACATGGCAGCCTGCGGATCCATCTGGTCCTGCGGCACGTCGATCTCGGCGTGCGGGTCGACGAATACGATCAGGTTTCCACCGCGCATCACGAACTGGTCGATGGCATATTGGGTCGTCTCCGAAAATCCTTTCGGATGGGCGACCATCAGGACGTCGATATCCTCCTCGATCGTCTCGGCCGAGGTCGCGATCGTGCGCACGTCGAACAGCTGCTCCAGCTGGCTGACGACCACCCAGGGTTCCCGCATCTGGCGGGTCGCCGGATCGAAGCCGCGCGCCATCGGCAGGCTGGACATGAGCCCGAGGACCGGTCGGTCGGGGTTGTCCAGGCTATGGATCAGCTTGGCCAGGTCGTATTCCAGAAAGGGTTCCTTGTCCAGCTGGAAAAACGGGATGACCTCGATGTCATCCAGCGTGTTGGTGCCCACCAGCCCGAAAAACACGTTTTCGCCATTTGGTCCGGCGGGAACGGCCTGGAGCCCATAACCGGCAGCTTCGTCCTCCTCTTCCGAGAAAGGCAGAGGGTCGATGATCTCGAGGCGAATCTTGCCCTCCGCGCGCGCTTCGAATTCCTCGAGCATCTCCCGCACCCGATTGGCATAGGTCCGCAGCGACTGGATGTCGGCGCTGGTCTCGTCCGAGAAATAGAAATACAGATTGACCGGTTCGCTGAGGCCCTCGAGGATGTTCTCGGTGCCCTCGGTTATGGAATAGAGCTGATTCTCGGTCAGGTCCAGGCGCAGCCCGCGAAAGGCGATGTCGACCAGAACGACCAGCGCGATGAACAGCACCGCGAGCACCAGCAAAGTGCCGCCCGTCAGGGTTCGTTTCTGTTGTTGACTCATGTTAATCCGCCTTCTTCAGGTCGATTACGACGGCATTGGCGTACAGCCAGAAGCCGATCACCATCAGGAAGAAGATGATGTCCCGCAAATCCAGGACACCCTTGCTGATGGACTGGAAATGGGTCAGGAAGCTGAATGATGCGATCGCGTCCACCAGCACCTGGGGAGCCCAGCCGCTAAATACGTCCAGCACCATGGGATGGCCGCTCAGGAGGAATCCGAAGCAGACCACGACGGAGAGAATGAAGGCGATCACCTGGTTGCGGGTCAGGGCCGATATGCACGACCCGATGGCGAGGAACCCTCCGGCCATCAGGAAACTCCCGACGTAGCCGGTCACGATCACGCCGTTGTCCGGGTTGCCCAGATAGTTGACGGTGATCCAGATCGGAAAGGTCAGGGCCAGGGCGACACCGGTGAAGCTCCACGCGGCGAGGAACTTGCCCACGACCGCCTCCAGCATGGACACGGGAAGGGTCAGCAGGAGCTCGATGCTGCCGCTCTTGCGTTCTTCCGCCCAAAGCCGCATCGAGATGGCCGGCACCAGGAACAGGTACAGCCACGGGTGGAAGCCGAAGAACGGCGCAAGATCGGCCTGGCCGCGTTCGTAGAAACCGCCCAGGTAGAAAGTGAACACGCCGGAGAGCACCAGGAAGATGACGATGAAGACATAGGCCACCGGCGTTGCAAAGTAGCTCGCCATCTCGCGGCGGTAGATGTTCATGATCTGGTTCATGCCCGCGCCTCCGTGCCGGTGCCCAGGGTGATCTGCCGGAAGACTTCGTCCAGTCGCCCGGTCTCGACGGCCAGTTCGTCCACCGGCCAGCCGCGCTCCCGCGCCAGTTCCGAGATCGCCATGAAGGGCGCCTTTCCGGGACGGGGAATGGCGATCAGGCGGTTGGCTTCCCGCTCGACTTCGACGCTCGCCACCTCGGGCAGCTGACTCACCGCTTCGACCGCGGCGTCCAGTTCGTGCAGGGCCATCCGAACCGCATTGTGATAGCGCGACTTGGCCTCGAGTTCGGCCGGCGTCGCGTCGGCCAGAAGGCGGCCCTGGGCAATGATCATCGCCCGGCTGCAGACCGCATTGACCTCTTCCAGGATGTGCGTGGAGATCACCACCGTCTTGTCCCTGGAGAGATCCCCGATGAGCTCGCGGACCTCGTGCTTCTGGTTCGGGTCCAGTCCATCGGTCGGCTCATCCAGGATCAGCACCTTCGGATCGTGGACCAGGGCCTGGGCAAGACCCACCCGGCGCCGATAGCCCTTGGACAGGGTCTCGATGCTCTGGTGCCACACCCGATCAAGGTGCAATCTCGCAACCATCTCATCGATCCGATCCTGACGGCCCGAGCCGGCAAGCCCCCGCACGTCGGCCACGAAATTGAGGAACTGGGCAACGGTCATTTCCCCGTAGCTCGGCGCGCCTTCCGGCAGATAGCCCAGCACGGCCTTGGCCGCCAGGGGATTGGTCTCCACATCGTGGCCGCAAACCCGAATGGTCCCGCCACTGGGTGCCAGGAACCCGGCAATCATCTTCATGGTGGTCGACTTGCCGGCGCCGTTCGGTCCCAGAAAGCCCAGGATCTCGCCAGCTTCGACCGTGAAGCTCAGGTCCTGCACCGCGGTAAGGTTGCCGTACCGCTT
>JAWVZU010000134.1:0-10451 GCA_033722075.1 Lysobacterales bacterium | reverse complement strand
GTCAGGGCTGAAAATCCTGCTGGACGGCGATCCCTACAATATTGTCGAGAACGAGTTCGTCAAGCCGGGGAAGGGTCAGGCCTTCAACCGGGTGAAGGTCCGTAATCTGAAAACCGGTCGGGTCATCGAAAAGACCTTCAAGTCCGGGGAAAGCGTCGAAGCCGCGGACGTCTTCGAGCAGGAGATGCAATATCTCTACAACGACGGGCAGTTCTGGCATTTCATGGTGCCCGATACCTTCGAGCAGTTCGCTGCCGAGGAGACTGCGGTCGGGGAGGCGGCGCAGTGGCTCAAGGAAGAGGACAGGGTGACGATGACTCTGTGGAACAACAATCCACTGACCGTCGATCCGCCCAACTTCGTCGAGCTCGAGATCGTGGAGACCGACCCGGGCGTTCGCGGGGACACCAGCGCGGGCGGAACCAAGCCGGCGACGCTGGAGACGGGAGCCGTGGTCAAGGTGCCTTTGTTTGTCGAGCAGGGCGAAGTGATCCGGGTCGACACCCGCTCCGGCGAGTATGTCTCGCGGGTCAAGGATTGACCCCGGAACCCGCTCAGTCCTGGCGTCCTAACTGCAGTACGGCCGCGCTGCGCCTGCGGGCCGTAGTGCTGCGCGAGATCCGCGCCTTTCTGGACGGACGGGGCGTGCTCGAGGTGGAAACACCGGTGCTGTCGCGCGGTGCGAATACCGATCCCAATATCGAGAGCTTCGAACTCGCCGAGGGCTGGTACCTGCGCACCTCCGCAGAGTTCCCGATGAAACGGCTGCTGGCTGCCGGGAGCGGACCGATCTATGAGTTGGGCCGGGTTTTCCGCCGGTCGGAGGCAGGGCGCTGGCACAATCCGGAGTTCACCATGCTGGAATGGTATCGGCCGGGGTTGGACTATCATGCCCTGATCGACGAGGTATTCGACCTCATTCGGCATGTGGCCCAGGCCGCAGGCCATCGAATCCGCGGTAGCGGCAAGATCGCCTTCGCCGAGGCATTCCGCGAAATCACCGACGGCATCGATCCGCTGGCGGCAGATGCGCTCGAGCTGTCGGAGCTGCTGCGCCGTCGGAGCTGGTTCGAGGGTGCCCTGTCCCGCCGGGAGGCCATGGACCTGATCATCGCCCGGGGGCTGCCGCAGCTCTGCGCCTCCGGCGAATTGCTGGCCGTTTACGACTTTCCGATCGAGATGGCGGCGCTGGCCTCGGCCAGTTCCCTTGATCCCCGGGTGGCGCAGCGTTTCGAGGTCTATCTGGACGGCATGGAACTGGCCAACGGCTACCAGGAACTGACCGATGCGGCAGAGCTGGAGTCGCGCATCGAGCACGAGAACCGGTCGCGCGCCGAACGCGGCCAGGCCGTTTTGCCGGCGGATCGACATCTGCTCGCGGCCCAGCGCAGCGGACTCCCGGAGTGCGCCGGAGTCGCGCTCGGCGTCGACCGTCTGATTGCGGCGGTCACCAGCGCTTCTTGCCTGGACGAGGTCATGGCCTTCACGGCCGATCGGGCATGATGGTTATCCTATGAGCGGGGAAATGGAACAGGCAGACTGGATCATCTGGCCGCGCTGGATCGTACCGGTGGTCCCCGCAGGAGAAGTGCTCACCCGGCACGGCGTCGTCATCCGCGACGGAGCCATCGTTGCGATCCTCCCTGCCGACGGGGTGACCCGCTTCGAGGCGGAGCGCGAAGTGCACCTCCCCAACCACGTACTGCTGCCGGGTCTCGTCAACAGCCACACGCACCTGGCGATGAGTCTCATGCGAGGCGTGGGCGATGACATGGACCTCATGCCATGGCTGGAAACCCGCATCTGGCCGATCGAGGGTCGCCACGTGAGCGAGACCTTCGTGACCGACGGCGTGCGGCTTGCGATTGCCGAGATGATCCGCGGCGGCACCACCTGCGCCAACGACATGTACTTTTTCCCCGAGCAGGCAGTGGAAGTGGCCGAAGACATCGGCTTTCGGATCAGTGCCGGCGCGCCCATCATCGAGTTTCCAAGCGCCTGGGCCGCCGACGCGGAGGGCTACCTGGCACGCTCCGGGAAGTTTCTCGAAGCCATCGCGGGTTCGAGGCTTGCGACCGGCGCCGTGGCGCCGCATGCGCCCTATACGGTGGCCGACGATACCTTCGAACGGGCCGCCAGGCTCGCCGAACGCGCCGATTGCATTGTTCACCTGCATCTCCACGAAACCCGCGACGAGGTGGATCGAGCGGTCGCAGAGACGGGCATCAGGCCGCTGGAACGGATCCGTCGTCTGGGGCTTTTCGGCCCGCGCCTGGCAGCCGTTCACATGACCGAGTTGACGGACGAGGAGATCGGGCTCTGCGCCGAAGCCGGAGTGCACGTCGTCCATTGCCCGGAGTCCAATCTCAAGCTGGCCAGCGGTTTTTGCCCGGTCGCGAAGCTGCTCGACGCCGGAGTGAACGTCGCCCTGGGCACGGACGGCGCCGCCAGCAACAACGACCTCGACATGTTCGGCGAAATGCGCACCGCCGCTCTCCTGGCGAAGGGCGTGGCCGGCAATCCCACCGTGGTGTCGGCAGTGAAGGCGCTGGAGATGGCCACGATCAACGGGGCCCGCGCCCTCGGGCTGGATGACCGGATCGGCAGCATCGAACCCGGAAAGGCCGCCGACCTGGTTGCCGTGGATCTGAGCGGTGTCGAAACACAGCCGATCTACGAGGTCATCTCGCACCTGGTCTACGCCACCAATCGTCATCAGGTGAGTGACGTGTGGCTGGACGGGCGCCGACTGTTGCGCGATGGTGAGCTGCAGGGCATCGATTCGGCCGCGATCGTGGCTGCGGCCGAGGACTGGAAGCGGCGGATCATCGCCGGATTGGAGGAAGATCATGCGGTCGGCTGACCCGGCAGAACTCGCCAAGTTCAACGCGCTGGCGGAGAGCTGGTGGGATCCGGACGGGCCGTCGGCGCCGCTGCACGACCTGAACCCGGTCCGCTTCGAGTTCATCGCAACTCGCACGGATCTCAAAGGGCGGCGCGTGCTGGACGTCGGCTGCGGAGCGGGCCTGCTCAGTGAAGCCCTGGCCAGGGTGGGCGCCGAAGTCACTGCCATCGACCTGGCGTCCGGACCGCTCCAGGCCGCCCGGGACCATGCGGGCGACCTGGAAATCGACTATCGCAACGTCGACGCGCTGGACCTGGCCGAGGAGCAACCGGGTGAGTTCCGGGCTGTGACCTGCATGGAACTGCTGGAACATGTGACCGACCCGGCGGCGCTGGTTGCGGCGTGCGCGGCCCTGGTCGAGCCCGGTGGTCGCGTCTTCTTTTCCACGCTCAACCGGACGGCGCGCGCCTTCGGCCTGGGCATCTTCGCGGCCGAGTACGTGCTCGAGCTGCTGCCCCGGGGCACGCACAGCTACGCCCGCTTCATCCGGCCCTCCGAGCTGGCTGCCGCCGGACGTGCCGCGGGCCTGCAGCCGGTGAGCTGGCGCGGCCTGGCCTACAACCCGTTTTCCCGCGAAGCCGCCCTCACCGACGACCTGTCCATCAACTACATCGCGTGCTTCGAGAGGTGGCGTTGATGGGGTTTCGCCTGTTGCTGCTCGATCTCGACGGGACGCTGGTGGACACCGCACCCGACATGGCCGGCGCGTGTAATGCGGTGAGAGCCGAGGAGGGACTCGACCCGGTCCCGGTGGAGGCCCTGCGCAACTACGTGTCCCGGGGAGCCCTGGGCGTGCTGGACGCCGGGATGCCGCCGGCGAGGGACGAGCAGCATGCGGCGCGCAGGCATCAGCGTTTCCTGGAGGTCTACCGGGAGCAGGTGGCCGATCGGAGCCGGCTCTTTCCGGGAATGGAGGCGGTACTGACCGCGTTCGACGGCGGCGAGCAGCGCTGGGGCGTGGTGACCAACAAGCCCGAATGGCTTGCCCGGCCGCTGCTGGATGCCCTGGGGCTGCTGTCCCGTTCCGCCGTACTCGTCGGCGGTGACACGCTTCCCGAGCGCAAGCCCCATCCGCTGCCATTGATCCACGCCGCGGCGGCCTGCGGGACCGCACCGCAGGCTTGCCTGTATGTCGGTGATGACGAGCGGGACGTGATCTCCGGTCGCGCCGCCGGCATGACCACTGCGATCGCCCTCTGGGGTTACATTCTCCCCGGCGAGGAACCTTCTGCCTGGGGCGCCGACTGGGAATGCAGCGATCCCGGCGCGCTGCTGGAACGCCTGGAGGCCATCGCGTGACGGGCCTGGAGACACTGCTGGCCGACTCGCCGCTGCTGGTCGGCGTTCTGGGCGGGCTGCTGCTCGGTTCCGTCGTCACCGGGGTCGTGGCGTACGTCATCTCGCTGCGCCGCGCCGCGTTTTACGAGCGGCAGTTCGGGGCTCTAGAAGCCGAGCTGGCCGGCGAGCGGCGCATCGCGGAAGAGCGCGAGCGGGCCTTTGCCGAAGCCAGGGAACGCCTTGAGGAGAGCTTCAGTCTGCTTTCGGACCGGGTGCTGGATCGCAGCAGCAAGGCGTTCCTGCAGCTCGCGGAAGACCGCTTCAAGCTGCACCGCAGCGAGGCCGCATCCGATCTCAAGGCTCGCCAGCAGGCGATCCAGAATCTCGTCCAGCCGATCGCCCAGGCCCTGGAGAAGACCGAACGTCAGGTCCAGTCCATGGAGAAGGAGCGCAAGGAGGCCTTCGGGGCCCTGGAGCAGCACCTGAAGCTCATGGCGGAGGATCACCGGGAGCTGCGCCGCGAGACCGGCAACCTGGTCCAGGCGCTGCGGCGTCCGGAGGTGCGCGGTCAATGGGGCGAGCTGAGTCTGCGCCGGCTGGTGGAGATGGTCGGCATGATCGAACATTGCGACTTTTCGGAGCAGGTCCACGTGGCCGGTTCCGACGGAGCGCTCCGGCCGGACATGGTCATCCACCTGCCCGACGAGCGCGACATCGTGGTGGACGTGAAGACGCCGCTCGATGCCTATCTCACCGCCCATGAGGCGAGCGACGAGCAGGGGCGCGAGCGGGCGCTTGCGGCCCACGCACGGAATGTCCGGGCGCGGGTCAAGCAGCTGGCCGACAAGGCCTACTGGGAGCAGTTCAAGTCTTCCCCGGACTTCGTCGTTCTGTTCGTGCCCGGCGAACAATTCCTGGCCGCGGCCCTGGACCAGGACGCGCGCCTGCTCGAGGATGCGCTGCGCCAGAAGGTGATTCTTGCATCTCCGACCAGCCTGGTGGCGTTGCTGCGGGCCGTCGCGTTCAGCTGGCGGCAGGTGGACCTGATCCGCAACGCCGAGGAAATTCGCAGCCTCGCCGAGGATTTCTATCGACGGGTCGGCACCTTTTCCGAGCACTATGGCCGGTTGGGCCGGTCCCTGGCGGCGACCGTGGACCACTTCAACAAGACCGTGGGCTCGCTCCAGCGCCAGGTGCTGCCCTCGGCCCTGAAATTGTCGGAAATGGGCGTTGCGGCGAGCAAGGAGATCGAAACGCCGGGCGAGATCGAACGCAAGGTCAGGGATGTCTGAAGCGACCGCCGCCTATTACCTGGAAGAACAGCTCAAGCGCCACGATCCGGACCTCCTCGTTGTCGAGGCGTTCGTCCCGTCCGCAGCACGAAAGGATTTCCGTGCCCTAATGGGCACCTGGTTCGAGTTGCGCGATCCGATCTACGGCGCGGCTGACCCGGAGGTCGCTCTGGCACGCCTGGGCTGGTGGCGCGAGGAATGGCAACGCCTCAGCGAGCAATGCCCGCGCCATCCGCTGACCCAGCAGCTGGCGGCCCGGGCCGACTTTGCTGCCGATGACATCGACGCAGGGCTCGTCTCGGTCGCCCAGTTGCTGCAGCTCGAGAGCTGCGCCAGCTGGGAAGAGATCGAGACCTTCGTGGACGGGGTTGCCGGGTCCGTCGCCACCGTGGAACGCCGCCTTTTCGAAGCAGATCAGGCATTGCTGCAAGACGTCTGGGCGGATGTCGTGAGCATGGACCTGCTGCTGGGGCTGGCGGCGCTTGTCCGCAAGGGCAGGGCATTCCTCCCGCTGGACATCAGTGCCGAACTGCAGGTCACGCGCCAGGACCTTACCGAGTCGGATCGGGCGCATGGGCGGGTCGTTTCCGCGCTTGCGGAAGCGCGGACCGAGCGGGCGCCGCAGGCGGTCGCCGGCGCCCACAGCTGGATCTACCGGGCGGTCCTTCAGCGGCGGGTCCGGGCCGTGAGTCGGGGCGGGCGCGAGTGTGGGGCGATCCCCAAGCTCTGGGCGGCCTGGCGGGCGGCCCGGGGGACCCGGTCGATGGCGCTCGGGCATGACCATGGGTAGACCCGAATCCGAGAGGCGCGTGCTACCATCGCCGCCTGAATCCAAGCACCAACCTGGAGTGGAACAACCCATGAAGCGAATGCTGTTGCTGTTGCTCGTACTGGCCGCCGGTGCGGTCCAGGCCGAGCCGACGCTAGACGAGATTCTCGACCAGAACATCGAGGCAAGGGGCGGGTACGAGGCATGGAAGTCTATCGACAGCGCCCACATGACCGGCAGGATGTTGATGGGCGGTGGCATCGAGGCGCCGTTCCGGCTGTGGTTCAAGCGTCCCGACAAGGTGCGCATGGAGTTCGACGTCCAGGGCATGACCGGGGTCCAGGCCTTTGACGGCGAAACCGGCTGGTACGTGATGCCTTTCATGGGCAAGACGGAACCCGAGGCGATGGCGGATGACCAGTTGAAGGACATCAAGGAAATGGCCGATTTCGACGGCATCCTCGTGGACTGGGAGGAGAAGGGTCACAGTGTGGAACTGGTCGGAACCGAAGATGTCGAGGGGACGCCGACCTACCGGTTGGATGTGACCAAGGCCAATGGTGACGAGAACACCATCTTCCTGGACCAGGAGTACTTCCTGGAGATCAAGACCACGGCCAAGACGGAACGTCAGGGCAACGAGGTCATCGTCCACACCACCATCGGGGATTACAAGGAAGTCGGCGACGTGATCATGCCGCACTCCATGGAGATGCAGTTCGAAGGGCTGCCCATGACCCAGCAGCTGACCATCGAGAACGTCGAACTGAACGCCGACGTCGATGATGCGCGGTTCGACATGCCGGAAGCGGTGACGAGCGGCGAATAGGTACCACGGGGCCGCGGGTCGCGGCCCGTCTCACCTTGGGGGAGAGTCATGAACTTCAACGGGTTGCTCTGTGCGGCCGGGTTGCTTTCCGCGCCGGCAATGGCAGTCGATGTCGATTCCTATACCTTCGGGGGTGTTTCGGCGCGGATGATCGGTCCGGCGGTCATGAGCGGTCGGATTGCCAGCATCGACGGTGTCCCGGGTGACCCGGTGACCCTCTATGTCGGGGCCGCCAGCGGTGGCGTCTGGAAGTCGCGCGACGGCGGGATCACCTTCACCCCGGTCTTCGATGACCACGCGCAGTCGATAGGCGTCGTGCACGTTGCCCCGGGCGAACCCGCTACGGTCTGGGTGGGTACGGGCGAAAGCTGGGTTCGAAACAGCGTCTCCATCGGTGACGGCGTCTATAAGTCCACCGACGCGGGAGAGAGCTGGACCCACATGGGCCTGGCCGAAAGCGAGCATGTCGGCGCCATCCGGATCAGTCCGAATGACGCGAACGTGGTGTTCGTCTGCGCACTGGGACGGCTGTGGAGCGACAACGAAGAGCGGGGCGTGTACCGCACGCGGGACGGCGGAGAGACCTGGGAGAAGGTCCTCCACGTGGACGAGCGCACCGGTTGCGCCGACCTCGACATGGACCCGAACAACGACCGGATCCTGTACGCGGCGATGTGGGAGTTCCGCCGCTACCCGGACTACTTCGAGTCGGGTGGTCCGGGCAGCGGACTGTATCGCTCCATAGACGGCGGCTCCAGCTGGGAGCGCCTCGGCACTGGACTTCCCGACGGAGATCTCGGTCGCATCGCGGTCGCCGTAGCCCCCTCCCGCTCCAACGTCATCTATGCCACGGTGGAGTCCGACGATACGGCCCTCTACCGCTCCGAGGACCTTGGCACCAGCTGGGAGCGCCGCAGCGATTCCAGCAATATCCAGATGCGGCCGTTCTATTTCTCGGAACTGGTCGTGGATCCGCAGGACCATCAGCGGGTCTACAAGCCCGGGTTCACCCTGACCGTCAGCACGGACGGCGGCGAGTCCTTCAGTTCGATGTTCGGCCCCGGTTTTTCCGTGGCCATCCATCCCGATCATCACGCGCTCTGGATCGATCCACGCGATCCGCAGGAGCTGGTTCTGGGAACCGACGGCGGAGTTTACGTGAGCCACGACCGGGCCACCCACTGGCGTTCCGTCGGCACCTTGCCGGTATCCCAGTTCTACCACGTCAGTCATGACGCCGAGTGGCCCTACAACGTCTACGGCGGACTCCAGGACAACGGCTCCTGGACCGGCCCGTCGCGGTCTCCCGGCGGTATCCAGGCAAAGGACTGGGACAACGTCGGCTTCGGAGACGGTTTCTGGGTGTTCGTCGACCCCGAGGATCCCAACACGATCTACTCCGAGTACCAGGGGGGCGAGCTGATGCGGGTCGATCGGGCGCTGGGAGAAATCAAGCGGATTGCCCCGGTGGCCGGCGAGGAAGAGGAAGAACTGCGCTTCAACTGGAACACGCCGCTGCACCTGAGCAGTCATCGGCCCGGGCGCATCTACTACGGATCCCAGTACCTGCACGTATCGGATGATCGGGGCGAATCCTGGCAGACGCTGTCTCCGGATCTGACCACCGACGATCCCAACCGCCAGCGCCAGCTCAGCTCCGGGGGTCTCACCATCGACAACTCGACCGCAGAGAACAATGCGACCATCTACACGATCTCCGAATCGCCGGTCGACGGCGCGGTCATCTGGACAGGAAGCGACGATGGACTGATCCATGTCACCCGCAACGGCGGGGAAGACTGGCGCGAGGTTTCCATTGATGAGGCTCCGGATGGCACCTGGGTCTCGCGCGTGGAGGCCAGTCCGCACGCAGCGGGGACCGTGTTCGTCACCCTGGACGGGCACCGGACCGGGGGTTTCGCCACCTATGTTTTCCGCTCCGACGACTTTGGAAAAAACTGGCGGGCACTGAACACCGAAAGCGTGCGGGGGTATGCGTGGGTGATCAAGCAGGATCCGGTCAATCCGGAGCTGCTCTACCTGGGCACCGAATTCGGGCTGTTTCTCAGCCTGGACGGCGGGGCCAACTGGGCGCGTTTCAGGGAAAATCTGCCGCCGGTGGCGGTCCACGACATCGTGATCCATCCCACCGAGCATGACGTGATCCTGGCCACCCATGGGCGCGGCGTCTACATCATCGACGACATCACCCCCGTACGGGCGTTGACCAGCGAGGTGCTCGAGTCGGATCTGGCGCTGCTCCCGAGTCGCCCCGCAGTGATGGTCAGTGGCGGGCAGCTGCAGCAATTCGGCGGTCACGAGCAATTCGTCGGCGTCAATCCACCGGAGGCGGCCACGATCTCCTATTACCTGAAGAAACGGCACATGTTCGGTGACCTGCTCCTTCGGATCTATGACGCGGACGGTGAATTGATCACGACGTTGCCCGGCGGCAAGCGCCGCGGCATCAACCGGGTCGCCTGGCCGATGCGTCTCAAGCCGCCCAAGTTTCCGCCCTCGACCAACCTCGTGCCGGGGTTCCTGGGGCCCCGCGTGCCGGAGGGCAGCTACCGCTTCGAACTGGTGAAAGGCAAGCAATCCGTGGAAGGGGAGGTCGCCCTGGTGCCCGACCCGCGATCGCCGCACAGCGCGGAGGACCGGCGGCTGCAGCAGGAGCTGTCCCTGGAACTGTACGGCATGCTGAACGACCTGACCTACCTGGTCGAGTCCCTGAACGACAGTGCCGCCGCCCTGGAAGACCGTTCTGCCCAATTGTCCGGGCGGGACGCTCGGCGAACTTCCGGCCTGGCCGAGGATCTGAAGACCTTTGCCGATACGCTCGTAGCGACGAGCGAAGCCGGGCCGTTGTCCGGTGAAATGAAACTGCGCGAGCACCTCGGCACCTTGTACGGCCACGTGAGCGGCTACGATGGTCGGCCCACGGCGACCCAGCAGCGACGGAAGGAAGAACTGTTGGCGGAATTGGAAGAAGCGCGCATCCACGGGGACGAATTGCTCGCCTCCCTCGGCAAGATCAACGAGATCCTCGAGCGGGAGGGGCTGGAGCCGATCAAGGTCACCGACCGAGAAGCCTGGGACCGGGAAAACGGCATGGGAACCTCCGCGGGTCCGGCGTTTCTCCGTGGGCCGGTGTTCGGTGAGTTCGTGAACATCCTGGGAAGCGCTCTTTGACGTGCCCGCGACGTCTCCATGGTGATCATGACGGACATCGAAGGCGTGACGCCGGGTTGAATTCGGATCGAATCCCCCTCAGTTGCCAAACGGCACGTGTAACGCCATCATTTTAATGACTGAACTGGACGAAAGGCCGTGAAAATCGATCAGCCCATCACCTCCGCGATGCCCGACATCGCCGCC
>JAWVZU010000133.1:0-10668 GCA_033722075.1 Lysobacterales bacterium | reverse complement strand
GAACGGTTGGACCCGGTGCAGGCCATGACGCTGGTGCATCTGGCGCGCAATGATGCGACAGCCTTTCGGGAAACGGTTCTTCGGTCCGGCCCCTTGCAATGGCCCAATGCGACTTACCTGGCCTGGGCGGGCATGGATGAGTGGGTTGCCGACCTGGTCAATCAGATCGATTCCCAGCCCTGGGGCGAAACGTCGAAGGCGATAGCGGAACAGGCGATGCGGGGTACCGCCAATCTGTACGGTGGTGACCCGGAGCGGGCGCTGCAACAACTGTCGGGCAGTCTCGAGCTGATTCAGTCGGCCCATGCATTTTCCCTTTCTTACGGGAGCCTGCTCGTTGCCGTCGAACAAAAGGCCCAGGCGCAACTTGCGTTGGGTGACCGCAACGGCGCCCTGCAAACACTCGCAATCTCCGAGGAGATCAAGGATACGATGCAGTATTTTTCGCCACCCGCCATTGTGATCTGGCGCCGGTGTCAGGAGCTTCGCAAGGCCATCCAGGCCAGGGAACCCGTGCTTGCGGACGCTTCTGAAGCTGGTACATCGATTCCACCGTGAGCGTGGTGGTTTAACCCGCATTTCTCACAAGGCGGACCCTGGTATGGAACGAGTGAGAAATGCAGTTAGTCTCGCGTAATGAACTGATTTTATTACCGTGTCCTCCTTTGTCCCATCTTGTCCGTTGCGCAGGCCTGGTCCCGAATGACAACTTCTAGATTCAGCCAGCCGATGGAGAGCCACATGAATCTTCTATCCGTCTTGCTCACGGCGCTGCTGGCCGCAGCCTCCCTTGATGCGATCGCCCAAATCGATCTGCGCCTGACGAGGGTGACCGCTCTCGAAAACGTTGTGGACATCAAGCATGCAGGCGACGGCAGCGGGCGGCTGTTTCTGGTTCAGGACACGGGTGCGATTCGGATCCTGAAGCGCGACGGCCTTATGCAGGCGCCGTTTCTCGACCTGACTGGCCGTACCGAGTTCGGGCAATTGAGCATCGCCTTTCCCCCGGACTTCGAGAACACTGGCCGGTTCTACCTCGCGTATCCGGACGATACCGGCAATCCGGGGCTTTCTGTGCCTTCAAACCACTTCGTCAGCCGCTTTCAGGTCAGCGACAGCAATCCGGACCGAGCCGACCCGGAGAGCGAGGAAACCCTGGTCAGAATAGAGCCTCGCTTCTCTTCACCCAATGGGGGAGGAAAACTGCAGTTCGGTCCCGACGGCATGTTGTACTACGCCTTCGGCGATGGTGGCACGTGCTGCGATGACGAGGGTAATGGGCAGGATACCCAGACGCTGCTGGGGAAAATTTTGCGCATCGATGTGTCACCTGATACCGGATTTGCGATACCGGCGGACAATCCGTTCGTAAATGATGCGGAGGTGCTCAACGAAATCTGGGCCATCGGGCTGCGCAATCCACGCTACATGGCTTTCGACCGGATCACTGGCGAGCATTTTGTCGTCGACCTGGGTCGGCAAATTACCGAAATCAATCTGCAGCCTCCAGGGGCTAGCGGTCAGAATTACGGATGGGCACGTTTTGATGGTTCCGAATGTTTTCAAGGGCCGTGCAACGACTCAGGACAGATTGCCTTCCCGATCGTCGAAATCGAAGACATGGATGCTGGCCCGGACACCGAAGTCGGAGGCCAGGTCTATCGAGGGCTGGACTATCCCGCACTTCAGGGACTTTATCTTTACGGTGACAGCAGCTCCGGCCGCATCTGGGGCCTGAAGACCGACGGGACGGTCGACAACATGCTTCTCCGCGACCCGGCGGAAAGGGCGCCGGGCATCTCGACATTCGGCGAGGACGAAGTCGGCAACGTCTACGTTGCGGTCACCTCACCGCTGTCCGAATCCGGCGTCTTCCTGATCAGCGACGGTGCGCCGGTAGCGCCCTCCCGGCCCATCGTGGCAGCCCACAGCGGAACCTACGTGGTCGATGGCCTGCCGGACCAGGGGTTTTTCATCACGGTGGATGAAAACGCCAGCGGCCCGTTCCTGTTCTTTGCCTGGTTTACGTTCCTGGACGGCGAGCCCTTCTGGCTGGTGGGTATCGAGTTCTTTGTGGAGGGCGACGCCAACGTCGTGACGCCGGTCTCCACTAGGCGCGGCCCGGGATTTCTGGACTTCTCCGGAACCGGGGTCGAGGCGGACGAAATCGGCACCATGTCGTTCACGGCAGAATCCTGCACGCGCTTTCGGGTCGATTACGACTTCGACCAGTTCGGTGTCGGCTCACTGGACCTGGACAAGCTGACAGGTGTCAAGGGCTTGGCCTGCGAGGATTGACCCAACGTCAAGATTCCGGGTCAGAGTGGGTTTCCACTGTCCTCAGCGGTAGGTCCTGACGTACATGCCACGACGGATAATTGCTGTAGATCCGCGTAAGCGGGAAAAAAGCCGGCGCCAGCCGCCCTTCCGGGAAGCACTCCGGGACATGTTGCCCGCGTGAGGTTCCTGGATATCCCATCCGGCGTTGGCGAAGCCGGTTCGAGTCAACGCTCTCCGGCCATCGTGCGTTGGAAGGAGAATCGAACCATCGGAGATGCGCCATGGCGTTCAATGCCCCACTTGCGACCCTGCTTGCCGCCGCAATCGCGCTGACCGCCGGGTGCTGGAAACACGGCAATCACTGGCATTGCCGGCGGCGGTAAGGCCGCCCCCTCCGGGGCACGCTGTTCCGGGCGCCTTGACCGCGGTCAATGGCAGGGCGTGCCCGCGTCCGGAAAATTTGCATCACCGAGACAACAAACCGTTCGGAGTAGCCAATGAACCCAACAAGAAAGCTTTGGATCACCCTGGCCGGCATCCTCGCCGTTTCCTTTGGCGTGCTGCTGTTCATGGGGAAGGAAATCTATCGTGTCGCCCCGCCGGTGCCGGAAGTCGTGGAGACGACGGACGGCCGGCAGTTGTTCACCCGCGACGACATCCAGACCGGACGCCAGGTCTGGCAAACCATGGGCGGCCAGCAGGTCGGGTCCATCTGGGGCCACGGGGCCTACGTGGCGCCCGACTGGAGTGCCGACTGGCTGCACCGGGAGGCCACCGCGCTGCTGGAGCTCTGGGCCCGGCGCGATTACGGTCGTTCCTTTGGGGAGCTTAGCCTCGACGGCCAGGCCGTGCTGGAGCGGCGCCTCAAAGGCGAACTGCGCACCAACACGTACGATCCCGAGAACGGCGTGATTACCGTGAGCTCGGATCGTGCCGAAGCGATCGAAGAGGTTGCCGCCCACTACGGGGCACTGTTCTCCGACGACCCCAAGCTGGCGACGCTTCGCGAGAACTACGCGATCGCCGAGAATCCCATCCCGGACCCACAGCGGCGCGAGCGAATGAACGCGTTCTTCTTCTGGACCGCGTGGGCAGCTGTGACCAACCGGCCCGACGAGACCGTGAGCTATACCAATAACTGGCCCGCGGACACGCTGGTCGGCAATACCCCGACCACCCCCACCTTCATGTGGACCATCGTGAGCATTTTCCTGCTGCTGGCCGGGGTCGGCGCGCTGGCGTGGCACCATGCCGCGGCGAAGCGGGAGTCGGCACCGACGCCTCCGGAGATCGATCCGCTGCACAGCCTGAAGCCGACCCCGTCGATGCGGGCGACCGCGAAGTACTTCTGGGTGGTCACCGGACTGTTCGCGCTGCAGGTGGTGCTCGGCGGCATCACCGCCCATTACGCGGTGGAGGGCCAGGCTTTCTACGGGTTGGACCTCGCGTCCATCCTGCCCTACGCCGTGACGCGCACCTGGCACACCCAGCTCGCGGTGTTCTGGATCGCGACCGCCTGGCTTGCCACCGGGCTCTACATGGCCCCGGCCATCGGTGGTCGCGAGCCGCGGTTCCAGCGCCTGGGGGTGAACTTCCTGTTCAGCTGCCTGCTGCTGATCGTGTTGGGCTCCATGGCCGGCCAGTGGTTCGGCGTCATGCAGAAGCTCGGGCTCGACGTCAACTTCTGGTTCGGTCACCAGGGCTGGGAGTTCGTCGACCTCGGCCGCTTCTGGCAGATCTTCCTGTTCGTCGGCCTGATGCTGTGGCTGCTGCTTGTGGGACGCGCCCTTTGGCCCGCGCTGCGGAAACGCGATGAGAGCCGGACCCTGACTCTGATCATGTTCCTGTCAACGGTCGCGATCGGGCTGTTCTACGGCGCCGGTCTGATGTGGGGCAAGCATACCCACCTGGCCCTGGTCGAATACTGGCGCTGGTGGGTGGTGCACCTGTGGGTCGAGGGCTTCTTCGAGGTCTTTGCCACCGCGGTGATCGCCCTGCTGTTCACGCGGCTCGGGCTGGTGCGCGTCCAAAGCGCTACCGTGGCGGTGCTCTTCGCCACCATCATCTTCCTGACAGGCGGCGTGCTGGGCACCTTCCACCACCTGTACTGGACGGGTACGCCGACCGCGGTACTGGCGATCGGTGCGTCCTTCTCGGCACTCGAGATCGTGCCGCTGGTCCTGATCGGCTTCGAAGCCTACGAGACCTACCAGCACACGAAGACGCGTCGCTGGGTCCAGGCCTACAAGTGGCCCATCTTCTTCTTCATCTCGGTCGCTTTCTGGAATCTGGTCGGTGCCGGTCTCTTCGGCTTCCTGATCAATCCGCCACTGTCCCTGTACTACGTCCAGGGCCTGAACACGACGCCTCTGCATGGGCATACGGCCCTGTTCGGTGTCTATGGAATGCTGGGCATCGGACTGATGCTGTTCTGCCTGCGCGGACTCAGCTATCGGCAGGCCTGGAACGATCGGCTCCTGAAGGTCAGTTTCTGGTCGCTGAACATCGGGCTGGCCGCGATGGCGCTGCTCTCGCTCCTGCCCTTCGGCCTGATGCAGGTCTGGGCTTCCGTGGAACACGGGTTCTGGTTTGCCCGGTCGGCAGAGTTCCTGCAGCAGCCGCTGATGGACTTCTTCGTCTGGATGCGTGTGCCGGGGGACGTGGTGTTCAGCATCGGGGTGATGGCGCTGGCGCTGTTCGTGCTGAGGCTGTACCTGCCGGGCCGTCGGCGCACTCGACCCGCCCCTGTGGAGGTGCCGAGACCAACGGCCTGAGCCTAGCGCTCTGCAAAACGAAAACGGCCCGGATGTCCGGGCCGTTTTCTTATGGATTTGAGTTGTCCCTAGTCGTCGTCGAGGAGATCCGTGTCGACGTAGAGGATGTCCTCGATGGACAGCAACGTGTCGCCGCCATCGCTTTCCAATGCGGTCCCGGTCTCGCAGTCGATTGCTGCACTGGCCGTCACCACCAGGCCCACACCAGGCGCTTCTTCATCGGCACTGGATTCGTCGGTCTCGTCGCCGTTGTCATCAGCGTTCGGATCGAAATCGGGCGGCAGGTGGCTGTCCAGTTCCAGCGAATTCAGGATATGCAGGTTGCCCCCGTCGTTGACCGATGCGGACCCCAGACACAGGTAGCTCGTCGTCCCATCCTCGGCTTCCAGTTCCGCAGCCAGGGTGTACTCGATGGGCTCGCCATCCAAGTCGGTGACCAGCAGGTTATGGCCGTTGAACACGAAGTCCAGCGTTGGCGCGATCCAGAAGTAGGTCATGCGGCCCCAGGGGGCGTCTTCGCCCTCGAGGATCTCACCCGCTTCGTCGGTTCCGACAAAGTTTACGTGCGCAGTATGCGACGCACCGGCCTGGCCCGCAGGACCCGGAATCAGGAAATCGTCGTCGGCCTCGCACACGCCGGGCGCGTGATCGCGTCCCAGCCCGAGACCGGGTCGGCCGTCATCGATCGGATTGTCGGGCCGGTCGTGGCCCGGCGGTGTCGGGAGGCTGGGGGGTGCGAAGCCTGCGAAATCCGGCGGGCCGGATCCCTGGTTGCCGCCTGGCCCGTTCCCTGAATTGCCGTTGCCGGGGTTGCCGCGTCCAGGCGTACCGGGTGGCTTGTCCTCCAGACCCGGAAGCTCGCTGCCTGCCACCTCGGCGACAGAGCTCGACACCGTCCCGCCTGCCAGGAGGGCAGCAATCGATGCGGTGAGGAGTATCGGCGTTCTTCGTTTCATGGGAAACCTCGACATCATGTTTGATTCGCTTCGATGGTACGTTTCATTGAAGGTGATTCTGTGACGTGGATCAACCTTTACCTAATGAAGTTTGGGAAAACCGCCGGCCTTGCTCACCAGCCCAGGGACGGCATGGCCCAGCTCGTTTTCCAGCCAATGCGCGGTATGGATGAGGCCGTCTAGTTCCAGGCCGACGCGGATTTCGCTCCGGTCCAGCAGGTAGAACAGATCCTCGGTTGCGATGTTGCCCGTGGCCTTGGGGGCAAAAGGACATCCCCCGATGCCGCCGATGGCCGAGTCCAGCCGCTGTACGCCGGATTCCAGGGCTGCGTAGGCATTGGCGATACCGGTGTTGCGCGTGTTGTGGAAATGAGCGCGCAGCGGAATGTCCGCACCGATCGCGTCGCGCACCCGGCTCAGCAGGCGCTTCACCTGGCTGGGCACTGCGACCCCGATCGTATCGGCCAGGGCAAGCTCGGTGGGTCGCTCGGCCGCCAGCCGACGGGCGATGTCTACGACCCGGTCCACGGGCGTTTCACCGTCGAAGGGGCATCCAAAGGCGACCGAAATGGTGACCTGGGCCCGCTTGCCGGCCTCACGCGCCCGGCGCAGGATGTTGCTGCAAACGGTGACGCTCTGCTCGACGGACTGATGCTGATTGGCTTGCCCGAAACCTTCGGAGGCCACGGCAACACACCCGATTTCGTCGATGCGGCCGGTGTCCAGCGCCCGTTCGAGTCCTTTCTCGTTCAGGACCAGGCCCACATAGGTCACATCGTCACGGGTTGGCAGGCCGGCGCAGACGTCTTCGGCGTCCGCCATCTGCGGCACGATCCGTGGATGAACGAAGCTGGCCACCTCGATGCGCTTCACTCCGGCATCCAGCGCGCGCCGGATCAGTTCCAGCTTCTTGGAAGTCGGCAGGAGGGACGGTTCGTTCTGCAAACCGTCGCGTGGACTGACCTCGATGATCTCGACGCTTTCCCCGGCCTTGGCGTTCGGCTTGTCCATCCAGCTATTATACCGGTGCAATGAACGACGAACGCGATTTCATTCGGGTCAGCCTGGTGCAGGCGCAGCTCCAGTGGCATCAACCCGAAGCCAACTGCCGGCACTTCGAGACCCTGATCCAGCCGCTGGCCGGAAAATCCGACCTGATCCTGCTGCCGGAGATGTTCTCCAGCGGATTTACCCAGTCCCCGCAGTCGGTCAGGGAAACCATGGACGGCGCCACCGTTGCATGGATGCGGGAACAGGCGGCGCGTTGTGGCGCCGTGGTCGCCGGATCGCTCGCGATGGAGGTCGACAACCGGTTCTACAATCGATTCCTGTGGGCCCGGCCCGACGGTGACTTGAGTTGGTACGACAAACGCCATCTCTTCGGTCTTGGGGGCGAGACTGAACGCTACAGTGCCGGTCGCGAGCGGGTCATCGTGCGCCATAGCGGGTGGCGGTTCTGCCTGCAGGTCTGCTACGACCTGCGCTTTCCCGTCTGGACCCGCAGTCGCGGTGACTACGATTGCCTGCTCTTCGTGGCCAACTGGCCGACGCCCCGAGCTCACGCCTGGCGTACGCTGCTGAGAGCGCGGGCGATCGAAAACCAGTGCTACGTGGTCGGCGTGAACCGGGTAGGGAAGGACGGTAATGGAATCGACTACTCCGGCGATTCGGCAGCGGTGGATTTTCTCGGTCACGACCTGGCGGATCTTGGCGAGCTCGAGCAAGTCGAGACCGTGCAGCTGTCCATGTCGGCCATGGAGGAGTTTCGCGAGCGTTTCCCCTTCCATGCCGACGCCGACTCATTCCAGCTGAGGGACTGATGCAATCCAGAGTGATGTTCATTACCGGTGGCTCCACGGGAATCGGGGCCGCAACCGCCCGAATGGCCGTGGGTGAGGGGTTTCGCGTGGTCGTCACCGCGCGCAGCGAAGAGAAGCTGCAGGCCCTGGCCGAAGAGCTCGGGCGAGATCAGGTGCGGGCGGTTCGCTGTGACGTGCAGGACCAGCAATCGCTGGAAGCCGCGGTCGAGGAGACCATCGAGCATTTCGGCCGTCTGGACGTGGTCTTCGCCAACGCCGGCGTGGGTGGCGAACCCGGAGGTTTCTCTTCCGCACCGCCGGACTCCTGGCGCGAAATGCTGATGACCAATGTGTTCGGCCTGGCATTGACCTTGCGCAGCACCGCGGCACACCTGAAGGCATCCCGGGGCCACGTGGTGATCACCAGTTCGGTGGCCGGACGCCGCTCGCTGGCCGGCTCCATGTACTCGGCGACGAAGTGGGCGGCGACCTGCATCGGTCATGGTTTTCGCAAGGAACTGGCCGGCACCGGCGTGCGCGTCACGCTGATCGAGCCAGGCCTCGTCGACACGCCGTTTTTCGACGAACCGAAGAAGGGCTACCTGGAGTCGGAAGATGTCGCGCGGGCGGTGCTTTACGCGGTCAACCAGCCGCCCCACGCCGAGGTCCACGAAGTGACCCTGGTACCGATGCGGCAGCAGGACGACAATCTGCTGCCCTGAAGATCCTGCCTGCGCCGTGCATCAAACGGTGTAGAAGCGGTCACCCGGAAAACCGAAAGGGCTGGAATCACCGCTGCTTCGCACGCACTCATCAAAGCGCGAACCATGAAATACATGAAAAAAGGAAGGGTTCACTTTTCATGCCCTTTCAGGACTTTCATGGTTCACGTTCAAGCCACGTAGCGGCTACGGGGCGTCGGGCTGCTGCTCGGGTGCGGCGCGGTGGAAGGCCTCCTCGGCCATGCAGTTGGCGTAGATCCGGCGCAGACTGGGATAGGGCTTCAGGGAGACCTCGTAGCGGATTGCATTGTATACCTGCGGTACGAGGCAGATGTCCGCCAGCGAAGGATCATCGCCTTCGCAGAAATCACCCGTCGTCGGGCTCTCGTCCAGGAGCGCCTCGAACGCCTCGAAGCCGGTATTGATCCAGTGCTGGACCCAGGCTTTCACCTTCTCCTCGGAAAGCCCCAGCTCGTCGCGGAGATAGTTCAGAACGCGCAGGTTGTTGATCGGGTGAATGTCGCAGCCGATGGCATGCGCCAGCCCGCGGACACGCACCCGGGCGCGGATCTCCGCCGGCATGATCGGCGGCTCCGGATAGGCTTCTTCGAGATACTCGACGATGGCCATGGATTGGCGAAAGGTCCGCCCGCCGTCGGTCAGCACCGGGACCATGCCCTGTGGGTTGCGCAGCAGAAAATCCTCGGTCTGATGTTCGGCTTCCACCAGGTTGATCGGAATGGACTCGTAGGACAGGTTCTTGAGGTTGAGGGCGATTCGCACCCGATAGGCACCGCTGCTACGCCAGTAGGTATACAGCTTCTTTTCCACGCGAACCCTCCTTGCCCGATTGAGTTTCTATGCTTCGCGGCGCCTGAATCGGCTGACCGGTGTGCACCGATTGTACGGAAAGCGGTCGGATTTCGGAAACACGGAGATCAGCGGCGTCGGGCGCCCGTTGGGAGTTCGTCGAGTCGTCGCGCCTCGTCGTCGCGGTACAGCTCGGGATGGCGCAGGGCGTCGAGGAACATGTCGGTTGCGTCAACTCCCCAGAAGAGCTGCTCGCCAAGTGCCAGGCTCGGCACGCCAAAGACGCCCAGGGCGATTGCCTGGTCCGTGTTCTCCCGGAGCTGATCCTTGATGGCAGGTTTTTCGAGCGCGTCGGCGGTTGCAGCAAGTTCTGTGAGCAGCGATTCGAGATCTGCGCCCTCCGGCAGCCGGCCTTCGGCCCAGACGAACCGGAATGTCCGCCGCACGTTGTCCCAGTCCGGGCCTGCAACCAGGGTGGCGCGCAGCAGGGCGAGGGGATTGAACGGGTGCGCACCGGGGAAGCGCAGCGGGATTCCGTGGCGCCGGGCCAGCCAGCGCACGTGCTGGTAGGTGAAGCGGCGCTTCGGAGGAATTTCTGCCGGTCCGAGCTGGCCCCAGTGATTCAGGATTCCCGCAAAAAGGACCGGACAGGGGTGGATGGCGACCGGGCTCTGGCGGCGCGCCAGCAACTCGGCCTGCAGGTAGGCGTAGGGGGAGACGTAGTCGAAGAACCACGTCGCCCCCCGCGACGAATTTTCCCCGGAGCCGGTCAGGCCGTTTCCTTCTTGGCCTTCCAGGAATCGACGTAGCCGGTCCATTCGACCTGTTCCGCCGGTTCTGCGATCTCCAGCGGATCCCGCGTGTCGATCATGACCGCCACCTCGTCCGTGGCCTCCTTGGACTGCTCGAAGGCGTTCTTCATGGCGCCGGGGTGGGGGCCATGAGTGAAGCCGCAGGGGTGGAGGGTGATCATTCCGGGATGGATGTTGTCCCGGCTGAAGAACTCGCCCTTGTGATAGAAGATCACTTCATCGTAGTCGTCGTTGTTGTGGTAGAAGGGCACCTTCAGTGCGCCGGGATCGGTCTCGAAGGGGCGCGGCACGAAAGTGCAGATGACGAAGCGGTTGCCGACAAAGGTCGTGTGGGCCGACGGCGGCAGGTGGTAGCGGTGGCTCATGAGCGGACGAATGTCCCGCCAGTTGACCCGCACCGGAACCAGGTCCCCGTGCCAACCGACCGCATCCAGTGGATTGAACGGGTAGGTGATCGCGGTGAGCGCGTTGCGGCGCTTGACGTCGATGCGCCAGGTCTCGCTGTCGCTGTACTG
>JAWVZU010000132.1:0-10794 GCA_033722075.1 Lysobacterales bacterium | reverse complement strand
GTCCTGGTCCATGATGCGGAACACATGACTTACGTCGCCCAGCGCAATCTCATGGCAGCGGCGGACAAGTCACAGGTGAATCACCCGCTACTCGGCCAGTACTTCGACCGCTACGATGGCGAGCGGTACTTTCCGCGAGCGGCCGTGAACTGAGGGAGTCGCGAGCCGGTGCGCCGGTCAGGCGCGACCGAACCCGCCTCCGCCCGGCGTTTCGATGGTCAGGAGGTCGCCGGCCTCGAGTTCCAGCTGGACCTTGGCGTCGACGACCTCACCGTTGAGCGTATTCCGGCCCGGCTGACCCTCCTCTCCGCCGTTCCGCCCCCAGGGCGCCGTGCTCCGCCGCTCTGTGATCAGCGTCACCGTCGTCGGCTCCAGCATCCGATAGCTCCGGGTCAGCCCGTCCCCGCCGGCGTGCCGGCCCGCGCCTCCGGAGCCGCGCCGGATCGCGTAGGCCTCGATCCGCAACGGGTAATTCCATTCCGCGACTTCGATCGGTGTATTGAGCGTGTTGGTCATGTGCGAATGCGTTGCCGGGGCACCCGCCGCCGTTGCGCTCGCCCCGTAGCCCCCGGCGAGGGTCTCATAGTAGTGCCAGGGGTGGTTGCCGGTCTGACCCATGGCGATGTTGTTCATGGTTCCCTGGGCCGCCGCCGGGATGGCCTCGGGAATCGCTTGCGCCAGGGCGCCGCAGACCACGTCGACGATGCGGCTGCTGGTTTCCACGTTGCCGGCAGCCACGGCGGCGCCGGGCTCGGGGTCCAGCAGTGATCCGGTGCGGGTGACGATGGCAAGGGGGCGGAGGCAGCCGGCGCAGTTCGGCGTGTAGCGCGGCATGAGGCACCGCAAGACGAAAAATACCGCGGCCGCTACCACCGGACGGGGACAATTCACGTTGCCCTCGACCTGGTCGTTGCTCTTCCTGAAATCGCAGGTCAGTTCCTCGCCGTCGACCTGGAGCTGCAGGGCAATGCGCAGGTCCCGGTTGCCGCAACCGTCATCATCGAGCAGGTCTGCGAACCGATAGTGTCCATCCGGAATCCCGGCAATGGTGCTTCGCGCAAGCCGTTCGCCGTAGTCATTGAGGGCCCGGCAACCGGTCTCGAAGGCGTCGATGGAGGCGGTCTCGATCCACTCCTCGACGCGACGGGCGCCGGTCAGGTTGGCGCTGAACTGGGCAATGAAGTCCCCTCGGGCAGCCCCGCCCCCGTCGCTGAGGCGGCTCAGGATGCGCTCCATCGCGGGTCCCTTCGCCGTCACCCAGGTGGGCGTGATGATCAGGCCCTCGTGCTCGAGGCGACGACTGATCGGCATCGAACCCGGCGAGTCGGCTCCGATATCCGCATGGTGGGCGCGATTGGCCGCAAAGCCGACCAGCTTGCCGTTACAGCGGATCGGGTAGACAACGGTCACGTCGGGGAGGTGGGTGCCGCCCCGGTAGGGATCGTTGAAAACGAGCTGGGCATCGGTCTCCCCGGCTTCACCCGCTTCCTCGATGACCGCCTGCATCGCAAAGGCCATCGATCCGAGGTGTACGGGGATGGCGGCGGACTGACCGATCAGGGCCCCGGACGCGTCGAACAGGGCGCAGGAGAAATCCAGCCGGTCGCGAATATTCGGTGAGAAGGCACTGGCCTTCAGCGATCCGCCCATCTCCTCGCAGATCGCCTCGATGCGCTTGGCGAAAAGGCTCAGTTCAACCGGATCCATCTTGTCTTCTTCCGTTCCTTCATGTGACGGTCATTGCCTTGCTCTATAATAGTCGGATGTCTTTATCCCGTTTCCAAGCAAACGGAAATTATTCACAGAGGAGAAGTTGACCATGGCATTTGAATTACCCGAATTGCCCTACGAACGAGACGCGCTGGAGCCCCATATCTCGCGGGAAACGCTCGATTTTCACTACGGCAAGCACCACCAGGCCTACGTTGACAATCTCAACAAGCTGACCGAGGGCACCGAGCATGCCGACAGCAGCCTCGAAGACATCATCCGGTCGTCCTCCGGCGGGCTGTTCAACAACGCGGCCCAGGTCTGGAATCACACGTTCTACTGGAATTGCATGCGGCCCGAGGGCGGTGGCGACCCGTTTGGTGACCTTGCTGATGCGATCAACCGGGATTTTGGCTCGGCGGACAACTTCCGGGAGAAGTTCACCCAGTCGGCGGTCGGCAATTTCGGCAGCGGCTGGACCTGGCTGGTCAGGACGCCGGACGGCAAGCTGGAACTGCTCAACACCAGCAACGCCGAGAATCCACTGACCGGGCCCAACGTACCGTTGCTCACCTGTGACGTGTGGGAGCACGCCTATTACATCGACTACCGGAATGCCCGGCCGAAATATGTCGGCGAGTTCTGGAAGGTCCTCAACTGGGACTTCGTGGCCGACAAGTTCCTGAGTTGAGCGGCACTCGCTCAAGCTGATGAAAAAGCCCGCCTGGAGCGGGCTTTTTCTTTGGCGGCCGGGCCCAAGTTAATTACAATCGCCGGCCACGATCCGAGGAGAACCCGAGTTGTCGCAACACCTCATGAACACCTATGCCCGGATCCCGGTCCGGGTTGCGCGTGGGGAGGGAGCCTGGCTCTTCGACGAGGATGGCACGCGCTATCTCGACACGCTGACCGGGATCGGGGTCTGCAGCCTCGGGCACGCCCACCCGGAAATTGCCGAGGTCATTGCGCGCCAGGCGCGCACCCTGGTCCATGCCGCCAATGTCGGCCACATTCCCCTGCAGGAGGAACTGGCCGGACGCCTGGCAGAGATCTCGGGTCTCGACCAGGCGTTTTTCTGCAATTCGGGCGCCGAGGCACTGGAATGTTGTTTCAAGCTGGCGCGCCTGCACGGGCGGCAGAAGGGGATCGCCGAACCGCAGATCGTGGTCGTTTCGCGCAGCTTTCATGGGCGGACAATCGCCTGCATCAGCGCCACCGACAGCGAGAAAGTGCAGGGGGGGTTCGGGCCGCTCGTGCCGGGATTCCTTCGGGTGCCTTTCGACGATGCGGGCAGCATAGCTCGCCTGGCGGACGACCGGGACGATATCGCCGCAGTCCTCTGCGAGCCGATCCTCGGCGAGGGTGGGGTGGTCGTTCCTCACGACGGCTACCTGGCCGAGTTGCGACGGATCTGTGACCAGCATGACTGGCTGTTCATGGCCGACGAAGTCCAGACCGGCATGGGCAAGACCGGGCGCTGGTTCGGTTATCAGCACGAAGGCATCCTGCCGGATGTGATTGCCGTGGCCAAGGCGCTGGGCAACGGCGTACCGATAGGCGCCTGTGTCGCCCGGGACCGGGCCGGCAACCTGTTCAGCCCCGGCAAGCACGGGTCGACCTACGGCGGCAACCCGCTCGCCTGCGCAACCGCCCTCAAGGTAATCGAGATCATGCAGCGGGATCGCCTCGTTGAACGCGCGGCGGAGCTGGGTCAGCGGATCATGGCCGGCCTCCGGAAACGGCTGGCGAGCGATGATCGTGTCGTCGAAATCCGCGGTCGTGGCCTGATGATCGGGATCGAGACGCGGGCGGCATGCGGGCCGATCCGGGACGCCGCCCTGGAGGCGGGCATGATCATCAATGTCACCCGCGACAATACGATCCGCCTGCTGCCGCCCTTGATCATCGATGACGCACTGGCCGACCGGATCGTCGACACCGTCTCCAACCTGATCAAGGCGTGGCAGACCTGACGCTACTCATCGAGGGGGTGCATTGCCGCTACGGACAGACCGAGGTCGTTCATGGTGTCGATCTGCAGCTGGAGGCGGGGGAGTTGCATTGTCTCCTCGGCCCCAGCGGGTGCGGCAAGACGACCTTGTTGCGTGCCGTGGCCGGGTTCGTGGCGCCGGCCGCGGGAACGATCCGGCTGCGCGGCCGGGTGGTGGCCGATGCAGGATTCCAGGTGCGCCCGGAGCAGCGGCGCATCGGATGGGTGACCCAGGACCTGGCCCTCTTTCCTCATCTCGATGTGGCCGCAAACGTGGGCTTCGGCCTCGGCCGGAATGCCTCGGATCGGGCAACGACCGTCGACCGATGGCTCGACCGGGTCGGCCTGGCCGGACTCGCGAAACGCATGCCGCACGAACTTTCGGGAGGGCAGCAGCAACGGGTGGCGCTCGCCCGGGCCATGGCGCCGGGTCCCGACCTGGTGCTCCTCGATGAGCCGTTCTCCTCTCTGGACCGCCAGTTGCGCGAGGACATGGTGTTGCGCTTTCGCGACCTCCTCCAGGGGCAGGGGACAACGGCACTGATGGTCACCCACCATCAGGACGAGGCGTTCGTGTTTGGAGACCGCGTCTCGGTCATGGGCGCGGGACGCATCGAGCAGTCTGCAACGCCACGGCAGCTGGTTCGCGCTCCGGCAACGGCGTTTGTCGCCGATTTCGTGGGAATGGGCACCTGGTTTCGCCGGTGCCGCCAGGATGACGGTCATATTCAAACGCCGCTGGGCCAGGTCGAGGCACCCGGATCCGCGGCGTACTGGGACGTCATGGTGAGACCGGAACAGATTGGCCTGGAGCCGGAAGGTGTTCCCGGGGAGGTTCGGACCACGATCCAGCGGGATACGGGCCTTTTGACCGAAATCCGGCTGGAAAGCGGCGAGAGCGTTCGGGCGGTTTGCGGCGAGGCGCATCGACCCGGTGACTCGATCAGGATCGGTCTGGTCACGAAACGCCTGATCGCCTTCCCCTCGGACCGGCCGGAGGCCCCGTGAACGGAAATCAGCCTGCCTGGGATTCGCCGGTCATGACCAGCCGATGCGGAAGACCCTGGCGGCTGCCCGGCATGCGCCGCATGGATGCCAGCTTCCCGGGAGCGTGAGGTATAATCGGCCGTCGGGCCGTCGGAACACACAACCTGTTGATCTGTTGGGCTCCTGCCAGCTATCATTGACCGGTTATGTCGCGTGATTTTCCGGCCCAGATCGACCCATGGCAGATGGCCAAGGGTCGGCGCGGATTCAAGGGCGATTGGCCGCTGGACCGTTTCGAGCGGCTCAACGACCTGGTCGCCGAAGCAAAAGGCGTGGCCACGTTCGAGATCGAATTCGGGATCGATGCCCTGGGGGTCTCCTACATGGACCTGACCGTCGAGGCTCGGCCGACGCTGATCTGCCAGCGCACGCTGGCGCCGTTCGAGTACGAGCTCAGCCGGACGGTTCGCCTGGGCATGTTGAGCACGGAGGATGACGTGCCGGCCTTGCCGCCGGATTATGAGCCGCTGGTTGTACCGGAGGAGCCGGTGCAACTGATGGACCTGGTCGAGGACGAGATGATTCTCGCCCTGCCGCTGGTCCCGAAGAGCGGCGAGCAGCCCGTCGATGCCAGCTTTGGTCCGGCGGAGGACGACACGGAACAGGACAACCCTTTTGCCGTCTTGGCGCGGCTGAAGGAAGAAAGAAATCAGCAATAAGGAGTAACGCCATGGCCGTTCAGAAGAGCCGTAAGACCCCGTCTAAGCGGGGCATGCGCCGGTCTCACGATCGTTTGAGCAAACCGGCATTGTCGGTGGACCCGACCACCGGTGAGACCCACCGTCGCCACCATGTAACGCCGGAAGGCTACTATCGTGGCCGCAAGGTGGTCGACGTAGTGCCCGAGTTCGACGATCTCGACATGGAGTGATCCCGCTGCGCGCGGGATGGGTTCACGCCGTTAGCAAGGGGGCAGAGCGTCCCTCGGCCGGTGTTGGCCGGGGGCGCGACAGAACATCATGACTTCGATTTATTCGCGGATTGCGGGGACGGGCAGCCATCTTCCGGAAAAGGTGCTGACCAACGCCGACCTGGAGAAGCTGGTGGATACCTCCGACCAGTGGATCCGCAGCCGGACCGGTATTCGCGAGCGGCGGGTCGTCGCCGAGGGTGAGACCACCTGCGATCTTGCCGAGCACGCCGCGCGCAATGCGCTCGAGGCGGCCGGGAAGACCGCAGCGGACGTCGATTTCCTGATCGTCGGCACGACCACGCCGGATATCGTGTTTCCCAGCACGGCCTGCCTGCTGCAGGAGCGGATCGGATGCAACGGCACGCCGGCGATGGATGTCAACGCCGCCTGTTCCGGCTTCATCTATGCGCTCTCCGTCGCGGACAAGTTCGTCCGGACCGGTGCTTCGAAGTGCGCTCTCGTCGTCGGATCCGAGACGCTGACGCGCATGGTGGACTGGAGCGATCGCGGGACCTGTGTGCTGTTTGGTGACGGTGCCGGGGCCGTGGTGCTTACCGCTTCCGAAGAACCGGGCATCATGTCGACCCATCTGCACGCCGACGGCGGCTATGAGGAGTTGCTCCATACCGAGGTCGGCGTCTCCCGGGGATTCCACGCCGAGGAGCGCGGCGGAGTGCGGGTGAAGATGCGCGGCAACGAGGTGTTCAAGGTCGCCGTGCGGACGCTGGGACAGATCTGTGACGAGACCCTGACGCACAACGGGCTGGACAAGCACGACCTGGATTGGCTGATTCCCCATCAGGCGAACTATCGCATCATCACGGCCATGGCAAAGAAGCTGGACATGTCCATGGATCGGGTCATTGTGACGGTCGACCGGCACGGAAACACCTCTGCCGGTTCGGTCCCTCTGGCACTCGACTATGCGGTACGCTCCGGCCAGGTGAAGCGCGGCGAACTGATTTTGATGGAAGCCTTCGGGGGTGGTTTCACCTGGGGCTCCGCGCTCGTTCGTTATTGAGGTTCTGAATCATGCTTGCATGCGTATTTCCCGGACAGGGCTCCCAGTCGGTCGCCATGCTCGCCGATCTGGCGCGGGCCTTTCCGGTCGTGCAGGCGACCTTCGAAGAAGCGTCCGAGAACCTGTCGGTCGATCTCTGGGACCTGTCGCAGAACGGTCCCGAGGAGGACCTGAACCGCACAGAGAACACCCAGCCTGCCTTGCTGGCTGCCGGGATCGCGACCTGGCGGGTGTGGCAGGCGGAAGGTGGGTCTATGCCCGCGTACCTGGCCGGCCACAGCCTGGGCGAATACACGGCGCTGGTTGCGGCCGGGTCGCTGGGGCTGGTTGAAGCCGCCGCACTGGTGGCCGAACGGGGACGCCTGATGCAGCAGGCGGTGCCCGCCGGGAGCGGCGCCATGGCGGCGATCCTGGGGCTGGACGACGCCGAAGTGCAGGCCGCCTGCGAGGAGGCGGCCGAAGGTGACGTCGTCGCCCCGGCAAACCTGAACTCCCCGGGACAGGTCGTCATCGCGGGGAGCGCCGCCGCCGTGGAGCGCGCGATCGGCAAGGCCCAGGAAAAAGGCGCTCGCCGGGCGGTCCCGCTCGCCGTCAGCGTCCCGTCCCATTGCGCCCTGATGCGGCCGGCGGCCGAAGCCCTGGGTGAGCGGCTGGATGTCCTGGAAATCCGGGCACCTGCCATCCCCGTGGTCCACAACGTCGACGCGGAGACCCATGACGATCCGGATGCGATTCGCGGCGCGCTGAAGGCGCAGCTCTACCAGCCGGTTCGCTGGGCCGAGTCGGTTGCACGCCTGAAGACGCTCGGCGTGGAGCGCATCGCTGAGTGCGGCCCCGGCAAGGTGCTGACGGGGCTGATGCGGCGGATCGACCGCGCGATCGACGCACGGGCCGTTCTTGATCCGGAATCGCTCTCGACCGCCATCGAAGCGTGGCGCGAACAGGAGGACGAGGCATGAGTGAACAGCGAGTCGCCCTGGTCACGGGCGCCACCCGGGGAATCGGCGCGGCGATCCTGGAGACCCTCGTCAGCCAGGGGCATCGGGTCGTCGGGACGGCGACCAGTGAACCCGGCGCCGAGGGCATTTCGGCCCGGATCGAGGAGCTGGGTGGCACCGGCGCCGGCATGGTGCTCGACGTCGCCGAGGATGGTGCGGCGGACCGGCTGGTCAAGGAAGTCGCCGAGCACCATGGGCACGTCACGATCCTGGTGAACAACGCGGGAATCACCCGGGACCAGTTGCTGCTGCGGATGAGCGATGCGGACTGGGATGCTCTGATGGATACCAACCTGAAAGGGGTATTTCGCCTCACCAAGGCTTGCCTGCGTGGGATGATGAAGGCCCGCTACGGGCGGGTCGTGAACATCACGTCGGTCATTGGCCAGATCGGCAATGCCGGGCAGGCGAACTATGCCGCGGCCAAGGGCGGCATCATCGCGTTCACCAAGTCGGTTGCTCGCGAGGTCGGCTCGCGCGGAATTACCGCCAATTGCGTTGCGCCGGGTTTCGTGGACACGGACATGACCCGTGCCCTGCCGGAGCAACAGCGCGACGCGCTGCTGGCGCAGGTCCCCCTTGGCACCCTGGGCAGACCGGCAGACATTGCCGCGGCGGTCGGATTCCTTGTTTCCGATGGCGCCGGTTACATCACCGGCGAGACGATCAACGTGAACGGTGGCATGCACATGGCCTGAGGGCCGGTCCTGCGAACGTTCGTTTCAATTTCCCGGTCCTGCTGGAACGCATACCACGCATCCAATACAATGCAGACCGCTTTTTGAGGAGGAAACTCAACTGATGAGCAGCGTAGAAGAGAGAGTCAAGAAAATCGTAGTCGAGCAGCTGGGGGTCAAGGAAGACGAGGTTACGCCGAGTGCGTCCTTCGTGGACGACCTCGGAGCTGACTCCTTGGATACGGTCGAGCTGGTGATGGCCCTCGAAGAAGAGTTCGAGTGCGAGATCCCGGACGAAGAAGCCGAGAAAATCACCAGCGTTCAGCAGGCTATCGACTACATCAAAGAACACGTCGACTGACTGTTCCGGTACACCAGAATCCACGAGGCCGTGTGCCCGGAACCCCCGGGTGCATGGCTTCTTGCTTTATGAACACCACGCAATACTCAAGAGGGCGAGCAAGTGACTAGACGGCGCGTCGTCATCACCGGCATGGGCATCAAGTCGCCCGTGGGCAACGACATCGATACGGCCTGGGACCACATCACGCGCGGCGTGAGCGGGATCCAGCCCCTGACCAATTTCGATGCCACCGAATTCAATACCAAGATCGCCGGAGAGGTGCGCGACTTCGACGTGGGCGACTACCTCAAGCCCAAGGACGCGCGGAAGATGGACCGCTTCATCCACTATGGGATAGCGGCCGGCATCGACGCACTCAAGGACTCCGGGCTGGACCTGGAGTCGGAGGATCCCGAGCGCATCGGGGTTTCCATCGGAGCCGGAATCGGCGGTATCGCCACCATCGAGAACACCCACGAGGCGTACATGAAGGGCGGTGCGCGCAAGATCTCGCCGTTCTTCGTGCCCAGCACCATCATCAACATGATCTCGGGGCATCTGTCGATCATGTTCGGGCTCAAGGGGCCCAATCTGGCCACCGTCACCGCCTGTACCACGGCAACTCACAACATCGGCCTCGCCCAGCGTCTCATTGCCTATGGCGACGCGGACGTGATGCTCGTCGGCGGCGCGGAGCATGCCACTTCGCCCGTGGCCATGGGCGGCTTCGTGTCGGCCAGAGCACTTTCCACTCGCAACGACGAGCCGGAAAAAGCCAGCCGGCCCTGGGACCGCGGGCGCGACGGCTTCGTGCTTTCGGACGGCGCCGGCGTGCTGGTCGTCGAGGAATACGAACGGGCCAGGGCGCGGGGCGCAGACATCTATGCCGAGCTGATCGGCTTCGGGATGTCGGGCGACGCATTCCACATGACCGCACCGCCGGAAGGCGGGGCCGGCGCTGCGCAGTGCATGCGTGCGGCACTGCGTGATGCGGGGCTGAACCCGGAGGAGGTCGACTACATCAACGCCCACGGGACCTCGACCCAGGTCGGGGACCGGGCCGAGACCGACGCGGTCAAGAGCTGTTTCGGCGATCATGCGTCCCGCCTGCCGGTCAGCTCGACCAAGTCGATGACCGGCCACCTGCTCGGTGCGGCCGGGGGCGTGGAGGCCATCTTCTCCATCCTCGCCCTGCGTGACGGCATCATCCCGCCGACCATCAATCTCGATGATCCGGACGAAGGGTGCGACCTGGACTATGTGCCTCATACGGCCCGGGAGGCGCAGCTGAACGTGGCGCTTTCCAATTCCTTCGGGTTCGGCGGCACCAACGGCACGCTGGTTTTCCGCCGGCTCCGGTGACCGGCCAGCGGATTCGCCTTTCCGGCCAGCCGGATTTCAAGGCGGTCCACGCGCGCTGGCCCGAGCGCTACCCTTTCCTGCTGGAGAGCGCCGTCCAGGGCACCCCCCAGGCGCGTTACGACATCCTGTTCGCGGCGACCGGCGAGTATCTCGAGCTGGACGCCGCCGGCACCCTGAAAGGACGCCATTGCCGTAGGCGAGGATTCCTAAACAACCTGGACGAGTGGTGGTCGGATCTGGCAACCCATGCCGACGGTGACCTGCCCTTCACCGGGGGTTGGTTTCTCTACCTGGGCTACGAACTCGCGGCGGAAATCGAGCCGACGCTGACCCTGCCTCCGGCGACCACGAGCCTGCCGGTTGCCTACGCGGCCCGGTGTCCTGCCGGACTGGTGCACGATCATCAGAGCGGCCACACTTGGGCGGTTGCCGAAGCCGGCGCCGAATCCCTTCTGGAACGACTGCTGGAGGACCTGGGCTCGTCCCCGCCAGCCTCCGCCCGCAACGCCGTCGGGGCAGGGGCCGTCAGCGAGGAGTGCCCGCAGCAATTCGAACGCGCCCTGGAGCGCATCCACGAGTACATCCTGGACGGGGACGTGTTCCAGGTGAATCTCTCGCGCGGCTGGAATGTGCAATGCCAAAGCGATGCCGACTCCGTATACGCGGCCTTGTGCCGGGCAAACCCGGCGCCGTTCGCGGGCTCGGCGCGCATCGGTTCGGCTGCGGTCCTGAG
>JAWVZU010000131.1:0-10800 GCA_033722075.1 Lysobacterales bacterium | reverse complement strand
TGAGCAGCGCAAGGCGGCCGAGGCGCCCGGTGGGCCGGGGCCTGACGAGCCAGGTTGATTCGTTCGCCGATGTGCCCGTAGGATTCCACGAATCCGTGGAAACGTGGGGGCGTGGGTGTCGTGAGTCGATACCTCCTACTGCCATGTCGAGGAAGCCGCACTGGACGGAGAACAGCTGACCGTGAGCATCGGCCTGGCCAGCGTTGCGGATGCGGATTTCGAAGACGAGAGCCGGTTTTTCGAAGCGGCGGACGCAGCGCTGTATCGGGCCAAGGAGGAGGGACGAAATCGGGTGGTTTCCTATTCGTCGGCGGATTCGGATGGGGCGCGGGCCTGAAATTCGATCCATAGCCCTTCGGCCTCCGATGGCGGTATGATCCGGGGCGCCGTTCCCTGCAGGGTGATGCCGACGATGGGACGCTTCGGGTGTGAGCGGTAGCGTCGATCGACCAGGGCGACGAAGCCCTCCGGGAGTCTGAACATCCGTGCCTCCCAGCTCTGTCCCAGCCCATCGTTTCGCGGCATGACTTCCTCCGCGCCCAACCGGGTCAGCAGTTCGACCGTGCTCGAGGAATCATCGGGGGCGAGCCAGAGACCGATCAGCGAGCGGGCGCCGTTGCCATGGGCGAAGTGTCCGGGGCGGTCGGTCGGGGCGTGGTTGCGGCGGCCGAAGAACAGGTGTCCCAGACCCGAAGACCCGGCCAGCGTGATCAGGGCGCCGACCGAGGGTTCCAGGCCGAGTTTGCGAAGGACCCCGAGCAAATCGTCCCGGTCCGGCGCGAAGAGCCCGGCGTAGACCGGCCCGGATCCAGCGGAAAGATGCTCCAGGTAGGTCCTGGCCAGTGCATCGGTCGGTTCATCGACGGTCAACAGCTCGATCTCCGTGCCGTCCTCGAACTTGATGTGAAGATTGCGAATTCCGTTCGCGTGGGGCCGCCCGGGCTTCAGGACAAAGCCCAGGTCGGCAAACCGCGCCCTGGCCGATTCAAGATCCGCCACGGCGATGATCACGTGGTCCAGGCCACGGACGGTCGACGACCATGTCGGCGTGCCCGGGAGTGTGGCCAGCAGGGCGACGGCCAGCCGGATCAATGCCTCCCCCATGGGCTTCCTATCGGCCCACCTCGAAGGTGACGAACTCCGCCGGCTGGTCGGTCAGCCGCTGGGGTGAGTCGACCGGTTCCGGTTCCAGCAAGGTGTGCGCCGGCAGCACGTACATGGTGGATGTCAGAGCCTCCAGCGGCACGGCCTCGCCGTCGATGATCGGCGGACGGAACCGGACCTCCTTGGGGAAATGCCGCCGGGCCTCGTAGCTGGCACGCTTTGCGGCACCGTGATCGACGACCTTGACCTTGCGCGGTCGCCCGTCGTCGCTCAGATTGAACTCGAAGGCGATGAACTCGTTGCCGCCGGAGACATCGAAGGGGGCCATTTCCCCAAAGCGGACGAGCTGCGGATTCGCTAGATATTCGATCCAGCGTTTCCCGTCCGGTCCGGCCGCCTCGGCCAAGGACCACGCCTGCTCATACTGTTCCACGGCCTCGCCCTCGTGGTAGCGCTGCATGGCCCAGTCTCCATAGTCCAGGTAGGCGCCGATCCGCTCATCGAGGGAAAACCGATCCGGGTGTTCTGCCATCATGGCGAGAATTCGCTGGTACATGCTGCGCGCGTAGCGCCCGCGATAGCCTCCGCGATAGGCGTGAGCCATGCCGCGCAGCAGCGGATAGGCCTCCGGAATATCCGGCCCGCTCCCCTGGATCTCATCGATGGCGCCGTGGAAGTGGCGGATGGCCTCATGATAAGCGCCGATACTGCGCAGCCAGTTGCCCAGTCGCGCCGACGCCTCAATGGCCTCGGTGGAGCGAACGCCGTAATTGGTTCGCTGCAATTGGTAGGCGGTGTGCTGCAGGTGCTCGGCATCCTGAAGGCGCCCGAGCGCCTGGAGGCTGTCGGCCTTGGCATACACGATCCGGATCTGCGTGTCGTTGTGAGCGCCCCACAGGCGATGGGTGATGTGCTGAGCCCGGGTGAACGCATCCAGCGCTTCCTCGTGACGCTCCACGGCCTGCAGCGCCGACCCCAGAAAGGTCAAGGGGCTGAGCAGTTCGGCACTGTAGAGGGGCAATTGCTGCTTGAGGATGAGTTCTGCGCGCGAGAGGCCCTTGAATGCCTCGTCGTATTGTCCGAGGAGAACCTGCGTCACGCCGAGCTCGGCCAGTGCCTTCCCGAACTGGGCGCTGTGTTCTCCGTGTCGGCTCCGGGTGAATTCGACCAGCTCGAGCGCCGCCTGCTGCGCTTCCGCATGGGCGTCGACCTTGCGCCACGCATAATAATCTGCCCACAGGGCGTACTCGCTCTCGGCAGAGGCGGGCAAGCAGGCGGTAAGAAGAAGGCACAAGGTAACCGCAAGAACCGGATCCACGGGGTTGTATCGCATGATTCCGCCCCACATCCCTGACGTGGGGTTCAGTATAGCGGATCAGGCCTCTTCCAGAATGCGCCGGTAGAAGGACACGTGGCGCCGGGCCAGGTCCCGGGCAAAGGGCGTTTCGCGGATCTTTGCGCGGGTCTCGATCCACTCCCAGTCGGCGGCCTCGAGGTGCTCCTGGCAGAGCGGAAACGCCTCCGATTCCTCCAGCGCCATGTGTTCGTGCATCTGATCGATGTACTGGCGGCATTCGGCAGCCACGTCATCCTGCGGCTCGGAAAGATCGTTGATCCGGGCGCGGACGTCATCCATGAGTCGCTCCGCGAAGTCCGCAATGCTGCGGTGTTCGCCCCGCAGTTGCCGGATCGCCTCCGGCTCATGCGTCATGTACATCATCAGCCGGCTGAACATCAGCTCTTCGTTGGGGTGATGGAACAGGTCCGGGTGATGCGTCATGTACAGGAGAATGTCCAGGATGACCCCGTCGTTGGCATCCTCGCCCTCCTCCATGCGCGTAGCCTCGGCGGCCAGGATTCGCAGGAGATCCCGGATCTCACCATGTTCTTCCAGCAGCTTCTCGATAAACGAATGCACGACCTCTGCCCCGGTTGGCCAGACCTCAGTCTAGGCACAAAGCGACGGGTCGTTCGTTGATCGTCGTCAAATACAGGACAGGAAAGGGATATTGCAGCTCAGCACTCGACCCGGTTGCGGCCTCGGGTCTTGGCGCGATAAAGGGCGCGGTCCGCGGCCGCCATGAGATCGTTGTAGCCGCCATGCTCCGGGCTGCGGGCGGCGACGCCGATGCTCACCGTGGTGTCGATCAGGTGCCCTTCGAATACGACCTGCATGGCTTCCACGTCGGTGCGGAGCCTCTCTGCGATGTCCTGGGCCTGCTCCAGATCGGTTTCCGGAAGAATGAGCACGAACTCCTCGCCGCCGATCCGCGCGACGATATTGCTGCGTTCTCCCAGCGTTCCGGAAATGGTCTGCGCCATCCGGCGAAGTACTTCGTCACCGGCCGGATGTCCGAAGGTGTCGTTGATCTGCTTGAACCGGTCGGCGTCGATGAGGAGCAGAGCCAGGGGCGTGCCATCGGAGCCTGCCTGATCCCAGGCGGCCTCCAGCGCGCTGTCGAAATAGCGCCGATTGAACACATCGGTCAGACCATCGACGTTGGAGAGGTTCTGCAAGCGCTTGTTGGCCTTGCGCAGCTGGGCCATCGCCTCTTCAAGCTGCGCGGTTCGATCGGCAACGGCCAACTCCAGGTCCGCGCGGGTCTTCTGCTCGATCTCCATGGCGCGTCCCTGGGCGGCTTCGCGCAGCAGCCGCTCCTGGCGAACGCGGTCGGCCATGGCAATGGACAGCAGGACGACGTCCAGCATCGAACCGAGGAGCATCCCGCTTTCGGTGACTGCGGTGCGCGGCAGGATGCCGACCTTGTTCAGGGCCAGCGCAATGCTCCCGAGAACGAACATGCTCCAGGCCAATACGAGGAAGCGGGCCGCCGGCTTGCCCTTGAGCCAGCCCCAGATGCTGGTGGCCAGCGCGGCGGTCAGCGCCGTGACACTCAAGAAGCTTGCCACCCGCAGGGCCAGCGGATAGGGCAGCACGAAGGAAGCGAGCGTCCAGATCATCGCGAACCATACCAGCAAGCGGAAACCGCGCCCGGTTCTGGAGGAAGGTGCAATGTCCAGGAAGGAGGTGACGAACAGGGCGATGAACACGACCGACAGGGACACGAGCACCGGCACGGCGCGTGACTGCCACCAGACCCATTCCGGCCAGAGGTGCATGTAGGCCAGTCCGTGCATGGTGGCAAGGAACAGGGTGCTGGTGCCGACGTGGCCGATGTAGTAGACGAACGGTCGCTCCCGGATCCCCAGGTAGAGAATCAGGTTGTAGAACACCATGATCACCATCACGCCGAAATAGCCGCCGTTGATGATGGACTGGGTCTCGTAGAACTCGATGAAGTTCAGCGGTTCCCACAGGGTCAGCGGCGCCTGGGTGACGCCTCGGGTGTTGATGCGCAGGACCAGCGAGTTGCTCCCCTCGCGGAGGTCGATGGGAAAGACGAAATTGCGATGCCGGATCGGACGCTCGGAGAACGGCAGGTCGTCGCCGGTGACGAACCGGTTGACCACTTCGCCGTTGCGCAGTACGAACAGCTCGACCGAGTCGAGGATCGGGTAGGACAGTTCGAGCAGCTTGCGGCCCGCGTCCGCAGGGGGCACGTTGACGTCCAGCCGGAACCAGAAGGACTCCTCACGGAAGCCGAAGTTGGGCACTTCGGAGATCTGCTGCCACTCATCGGACGCGAGCGCATCGAACAGACCCAGCTGATGGGAAGGCTCGACCAGGTATCGGAGCTCGGTCTCCAGTTCGTGGGGGTGACGTTCGTCCAGAACCAGTTGCCCCAGCACCACCGCGAAGGCAATCAAGGCTGCCAGCCAGGGCAGCATGGAAGCACGCCGGATCAAACCGGGCATATCAGAATCTACTCAGCGGCAATCGGGGAGTTTACCGGCGCCTGCCGGGTCTGGCGAGTCTCCGGCGCGCTGGATGGGCGAGGTCAGTCCGAACGCTTTTCGAGGATTTCCAGTGCCATGTCCGCACGGGCCGCGCGCAGCATGAGCGACTCGCGAATCCGGTTTTCCAACTCGGGATCCTCGAACTCCAGCTGGATATAGTGCGTGCCCTGGACCTGATCATCGGGGAGGTCGGCGGAGCTGGAATCGTCGTGCATGTAGACGCCCAGTTCGGAGATCTCCTGGACCTGGTGAATCACCGGGGATCCGGCCAGCTCGGAGATCAAGGCGTCGGCCTTGTCCTGGGTGGTGGTGACGCGGAAACGTAGCTGTTGGGCCACAGTGCTTCTCCTGAGAAATTTGCCCGGGCCTCGACTACCCTAGCAGGCCGCCGGAGGATTGAGCAATATCATCCCACCGATCAAGGGGAACTGTTGATCCTGTCCCGGCCGAGCCAGCGCCCGTGAAGGATCCGGTTGCCGCTGGAGCGCAACCGGTTCTTCAGCTCGGATTCATGAGCGGAGTCCGGCCAGGGCCAGCTGGTTTGCGGGGAGCGCTCCGGCAGCAGGCCCGCCTCGTCCAGCCCGTTCTGACAACTGAAATAGCCGTGGTTGATCAGGGTGCGGAATTCGGATTCGGTGAACCGGTCCAGGTCGGTTCGGATGCGGGCCAGGTGGTCCTGGATGAACCCGCGACTGTAGCCGTCGGCCCCGGCGTCCGGCGGTCCGGACAGACTCCAGTAGGCCCCTTCGAAAACGCCGTGATGGCGCGACGCGTGGAAGAGTCGCCGCCGGAGGGCCCCGGCCTGGTTGCCGATGACCTCCGTGTAGCGAAGCAGCCGGCGCAGGTAGCGGCGACTGGCATGGAAAGGGAACGGCGCACCGGCGTCGGAGATCAGGACCCGGTCGTAGCGCCGCAGGGCCGGTTCGCTGGCCAGATTGTCGTAAACGCCGCCGTCGGTCAGTTCGATCCGCGAGCGTAGTGCGTTCGCATCGCCGCCGTCATAGGCGCCACCGCGGAATGATCCGGGCGCCTGCTTCAGCACCACCGGCCCGAAGACCGGCGGAAAACTCGAGGATGCAGCCACGGCCCGGGCGATGGGGAAGGACTTCCCGCCTTCGAAGTAACCGGTGAGATAATCGCCGACCCGCTCGTTGGAGAATTCCCAGTTGACGCCGAAGGTCAGGTTGGTGGCGCAAATCACGATCCGCGGGTGATCGGGCAAGTCCCCCAGGGAGCGGTCCCCGAAAATCTCCGCGTAGGATCGTTCCAGCAGGCGGACCCGCCGGGAAGGCGCCAGCCAGTTGTAGGCAAAGGTCCGGAACCACAGGCTGGTTCGGCGATCGCGATCGACCACCGAGCGAAATGGTTCGACCACGGTCTCGCGAAAGTCGATCCTGCGACACCAGTCCGAAAAGAGCTCGTCGGTACGGCGGCTTTCGAGATGGCGGTGCACGAGCCAGGCGGAGACGATGCTGCCCCCGGATACGGAACTGATCAGTGCCAGATCGGCCAGCTGGCCCAGTTCGTGGAGCCGCAGCAGAGATCCCAGGTGAAAAAGGGCTGCTCGATAGCCGCCGCCGGACAGGCACAAGGCATATTTGCCGCTAGCGGGTGTCGCTTTGGGCGCCGCGGCCTCTTCTTCGTGCTGCTGCCTGAGCCTGGCCAATTCGGCATCGGTATTGCTCATGCCCGTGATTCCTCACGCCTTCAGCCTTTCCGTCGACTTCTCAGCCAGACGCCATACTCGATGATACCGATCATGATCAGGGTATAGCCGTAGAGCTCGACCGTCTCCTCGACTGCGTTCTTGACGGATCGATCGTAGCGCTCCTGCATGACGGCGAGCCAGAATTCGCTCATGCCAAAGAGCCGGGAAAATACCGTGGTGGTCAACGTGCCGGCGGCGAGCAGTCCCATCGCCGCGGTGCTCGCGAGCGCCCATGCCTGGTTGCGGAAGCGTTGCCAGTCCCGCCATACGAGCGTGGCGCCCAAGGCCAATGTCGCCGACAGGAGAAGCTGCCAGGCACCATCGAAGACGTAGGTGTCGAAGAACAGGTCGAGTTCGCGGATGGTTGCGCAGACCAGCAGCAGGGCCAGCGTGGCGCTCAGTGTCCGGGTCGACGATTGGATGGCCGCGAAGACCACGAGCGCAATCGTCGGCACCGCCATGGCGACCAGTTGCATGCCCTCCAGGATCGTATGCTCGGTGAAGAGCTGACCACGCACGGCGTTGCCGATATCCAGCCACGGCATCAGCGCGGCGCCCGCGACAAGCGCGGTGTACCCGGCCACCCGGAGCATCCAGTAGACCAGGCGAGGCGGACTTGTTCGCTGGTCAAGGACCGAGACGTTGCTCACCTTTCGATCGCAGTCCGGGACAGGGCACGGCGCGAGCGGCGGCCCATGGGGCGTGACCTCGGGTTCCGATCCGAATCGGTGTTGGAATCGGCTCGACATGCGCGTTGTTCTCCTTCGTTGCTACCCGCTTAAGACCGGAAACGGGTCGAACTTGTTACAACCATATGACAAGACCCGTCGATACGACCAATCCTTCGCGCGTGAACAAGATCATTGACTTCCCGGAGAATCGCTGTCTAGACTGGGCTCACTCATCAAGACCGGCTGAGGGATAGGCCCTTGGAAGCCGGGGCAACCATCGCGAGCTAACCACCGCGATAAGGTGCCAACTCCTGCGACCGCGAGGTCGAGAGATGAGCCTGATGTAAGCGCTACGACGATGGTCATCAGGACGAGTTTTCACGGAGTTTCTGGTGAGTCGAACTCAAGAAACTTTGTTGGAGACTCACAAATGAACGCAGCATATCCGGATCGCATCGATCCACCACCCCGGAGCCTGGAAACCACTACGCGTGAGACGATCGCGGTTCGCTCCGCCCTGGAATCCGACACCCAGCACGGCGCCGTCGTGCCGCCGCTGCACCTGTCGAGCACCTTCGCTTTCGAGGGCTTCGGACAAAAACGGACCTACGACTACACCCGCAGCGGCAATCCCAGCCGGGACGCGCTGGCCGAGGCTCTGGCCGCCAGCGAAGGGGGTGCCGGGGCGTCGGTCGTGGCCAGCGGCATGGCAGCCGTTACTCTCGTGTGCCAGCTTCTCAAGCCGGATGATCTGGTCGTGGTGCCGCACGACTGCTACGGAGGCTGCTATCGCCTGTTCACCCACCTTGCCGGTCGTGGTCTCTTCAACCTGGCTGTCGTCGATCAAAATGATGAAGCGGCGCTCGCAGATGCGCTGGCACGCGAGCCACGGCTGGTCTGGATCGAGACGCCGAGCAACCCGTTGTTGCGTCTGGTCGACATCGAGCGCGTGGCGGCGAGGGCCAGGCAGGCCGGTGCCCTGGTCGTGGTGGACAACACGTTCCTGTCTCCTGCGGGCCAATCTCCGCTGGCGCTGGGTGCGGATCTTGTAGTCCATTCCACCACCAAGTACATCAACGGCCACAGCGACGTGGTGGGCGGCGCGGTGATCGCGGCGGATGCCGGGCTTGCCGAGGAACTCGCCTGGTGGGCCAATTGTCTCGGCCTTACCGGTGCCCCCTTCGATGCATGGTTGACCCTGCGCGGGCTGCGGACCCTGCATCCGCGGATCGCCCAGCACAATGCGAACGCCCAGGCCGTGGCGGAGTTCCTGAAGGTGCAGGACGCGGTGCAGGCGGTTCACTATCCCGGGCTCGCAAGCCATCCCCACTACGACCTGGCCCGTCGCCAGCAGCGCATCGCCGGCGGAATGGTGAGCTTCGAATTGGCCGGAGGCGAGGCCGCAGTCGCTCGCTTCGTGGCGGGTCTGAGCTGCTTTTCGCTGGCCGAGAGCCTCGGTGGCGTGGAAAGCCTGATCGCCCATCCGGCGACCATGACGCATGCCGCCATGGACCCGGAAGCCCGCGCGGTTGCCGGCATCAGCGACGGGCTGCTGCGCCTGTCGGTGGGCATCGAGGCGGTCGAGGACCTGCTCCAGGACCTCGGCGAAGCCCTGGATCGGGCGACTCAGGTGGGCCAGGCGGTCGCCTGAACGAGTGAGGCTTGGCCACAGGCGATTTTCGGCAGGCTTGTCATTTGTGAAATCAAACTCGGTTGAAGTGATAATGCGATAGGTGTGGAATCGCATTCCTGGAGGAACGAGCAAGTCGGGCCAGGACGCTCCACGAAGCTCTCCTTGGCGAGGACCCATTGCCAGACCTTCGGCAACCACCGATCATGAAGAGGCCGTGGACGTGACGGACGCCGGAAAGGGGCTTGGAGATGCTCGATGAATTGAAGTCCGCCCTGGCCGAGGGTCGGAGCCGCGATGTGCAGGCGCTGCTTGCAGCCGGCCTCCCGATCACCACGCAACTGGAGCGCCATCTCCCCCGCCCCTATTCCCTGGCCGGCTATGCGCTGGAGCACGGGCAAGCCGCCCTGGCGCTCGACCTCATCAAGCAGGGCTCCGCGCTGCGCCCGCTGATGCCGGACCGGACGTACGCGCCGCTGGCCAAAGCCTTCAGGGATGCACCCACCCGGGACTCCTCGACCCTTAAACGCCTCACCGAGGGCACCCAGTCGCGTAATGCCCCCACGTTGCTGGTGAATCATGCCATCCTCGCCGGCGACATAGAGCTCTGCCGCAGCATTCTCAGGCAGCGTGCGGCCATCGAGAGCGGGCCCGGCGTGGATGACGAACTGCTGGCGCTGCCGCCGCTGCATCTGGCAGCGCGCCAAGGGGCAGCCGATTTCGTCGAGATGCTGTGCGGCCTCGGGGCGCCGACCAGCCGCCGCGATCGCCAGGGACTTACCCCGCTGCACCAGGCCCTGCGTGCCGCCGGGCGCAGCCTCGAAGGCGCCCAGAGAATCGTTCGCATCCTTCTCGCCCACGGCGCCAATCCGGCGACTACCAGCCGCGACGGCAAGACCCCCGGCGCGGAAGCGCCGGAGATCAGCGATGGTGCCCTCCTGAAGGCGCTCCTGGATGATGAGCAACTCCAGCGGGTACCCGGTTACGTGAAAGCCGCCCGGCGGGCCGACATCGCACAGATCTGTCTCATCTACGACAAGGCCGATGGCCTGATCTTTCCCATCGCCTACCCCGATGAGTACTGGGGGGTGGGCGGCGATCACGGCGGCACCTATCCGACCACCGTCGAGCGTGCAATGGAGGAGATGGATCGCCTCGAGGACCGCCGCGGCATGGATCTGGACTGGTTCCGCCCCTTTGCCGAGGCCGTCGCCGAGGGCCGGGACTTCGATCTCGAGGAGCTCCTCGCCCACCGCCGGAAGTTCCGTATCGTTCGTCACGGCGAGCGGGTCTGAGTAAAAGCAAATCGCGCACTGCAGAAAAATGGTTAGAGAGGACAGAGGATGCTGATACCGCACCTGGAATATGCGTTTTTGGCCGTGGCTCTGTCGATCACCCCGTCGGAGCTGATTGATCACATAAAGGCTAATTATGGAGCGCACTACCGGGAAAGCACCGGCGTGCCGCTGTCCGAGATCGATTGCAGCGAGGTCGCGATTTCGGATCATGGATTCGATGTACGCTGTACGTTGGTAGACCAACAGAGTGTCGAAACTACCCTGGTCATTCAGGGCGGGACCGGTTACGAATACGAGTACCTGGTGAATGACCTGGATGAATGGCCGGCGTCGACGCGAAATCCCATCTTTGCGCCGATCGAGGCCTTTGCCAGCGCGTTTTCCACTCGAAACTGGTCCGACTTGTATCAGTCTCAGCACGTGTCCCCAACGCTTCGCGACAGCATCCCGGTCGAGCAATTCGCGCAGGCAGACGTGTTCGCGGAGAAGCTCGGGGCGATTCAATCAATCCAGGTCAAGGGGCTGGTGTTC
>JAWVZU010000130.1:0-10806 GCA_033722075.1 Lysobacterales bacterium | reverse complement strand
CGGGGTCTTCAAAGCAATGCAGGAGCTGATCGGCAAACTCCACGAGCGGAAGATGTTCCGCATCGCATTGATCTATGTGCTGGTCGGCTGGCTGACCCTCCAGGTCGCCGACATCGTGATCCCCTCGCTGGGAATTCCGGAGTGGGGCGTGAGCCTGGTCCTGGTCATCCTCCTCCTGGGGTTTCCCGTGACCCTGATCGTTTCCTGGGTGGTCCAGGCGCCTGAGCCGGAACCTGAAACCGACCAGAACGACCCGCCCGTCGCATCGGCATCCGCCAAGGCCAGCGAAGACGACAAGGATTCAGGTGAATTCGAGCGCACGATTGCCGTCCTGCCCCTGGTCAACCTGAGCCAGAATCCTGAAGACGAGTATTTCAGCGACGGGATGACCGAAGAGCTCATCAACCTGCTGACCCGGCTTCCGCAGCTGAAGGTCTGTTCCCGCACCTCTTCCTTCGCCTTCAAAGGCAAGGAGGGCAGCCTCAAGGAAATCGCTGCCACCCTGGGAGTCAACATGGTGCTGGAAGGCAGTGTTCGGCGCGCCGGCAATCGCATCCGCATCACCGCCCAGCTGATCGACGCCCGGGAGGATGCACACCTCTGGTCCGACACCTATGACCGGGAGATCGAGGACATCTTCGACGTGCAGGACGACATCGCGCGCAGCATCGTCGATGTCCTCAAGGTCACCCTCAGCCCGACCCAGAGCCGGGCCATCGAGCGGAAGCCTACGGTGGACGTCAAGGCCTATGAGTTCTATCTGCGCGGTCGCCAGTTCTTTCACCAGATCACCCGGCGCAATCTGGAGTACGCCAAGGAAATGTACGAGCGGGCGATCTCCATCGACCCGGACTATGGGCTCGCCTACGCTGGCCTGGCCGACTGCGCCTCCTTTCTCGCCATCTACGTGGAAACCAACGAGAAGAATCGGCGCCTGGCCGACGAAGCCAGCCGCAAGGCCCTGGAGATCGCACCTCATCTTGCAGAGGCCCATGCCGCCCGGGGACTCGCGCTGTCCCACGGCGAGGGCAGCGCCCTGGCTGCACGCGAGTTCGAGGCGGCCATTGCGCTGGATCCGACCCTGTTCGAGGCCTACTACTTCTATGGCCGGGACTGCATGAATCATGGCAATGCAGAGAAGGCCGCCTCCTTGCTCGAGCAGGCCAGGCGGGTGCGACCCGAGGACTATCAGTCGCCGCTGTTGCTCGGCCAGATCTACCGGTCACTCGGGCGCGACGAAGACAACAAGAACATCCGTCGCGAGGGCCTGGAGCTGATCAAGAAACATCTGGAGCTGCACCCGGACGATGTGCGCGCGCTCTACCTGGGCGCCGCCGCCCAGGTGGAATTCGGCGATAAGGAAGCGGCGCTGCAGTGGCTGGAACGAGCGCTGAGCATTGCATCGGACGAACCCAACGTCCTCTACAACGTCGCGTGCGTCTATTCGCTGGCCGACGAGCCGGACAAGGCGCTCGACTACCTCGAACGTGCCGTCGAAATGGGGTTGAGGGTCTGGAACTGGATTCGCAACGACAGCGACCTGGATCCGCTGCGCGAGAAACCCCGGTTCAAGGCGCTGCTGGCCCAAGCCGAGAACGATGCCGCCTGACCCACAGGGTCAGCGAAACCCGAACAGCGGGGGAAACAGGAACGCGACCACCGCGCCCCAGGCGGCCAACACGTAGAGATAGCGCATCTGCCAGTTCCACAGCGCGGTGATGGCCGCGTTGCCGCGCAGGAACCTCAAGTTGTACAGGGCAGAGCCGGCCAGGTTGACCAGAAGGATCAGGTTCATGCCCAGCGCAGCCGTTCGGTTGGGGGTGAAGCCTAAGTCGGCGATCCGCGCCCAGATGGCCCATAGCGCGAGCACGTCGACCAGCAGAGCCGTCCCGACCAGCACCAGCTGGATCCAGTCCAGCGGCCCGGGCGGTTCGAGGGGGTCGCGGGACGAGATCGAGTAGAGCAGCAGTCCGAACACGACGACCAGCAGCAGGTCCAGGGCGATCAGGATCTCCCGCTCCACATCGATCCCGCGACCCGTTGCCGCCATGGTCGCAACGAACGCAAGCAGGGCCAGGGTGAACAGGGGCACGAAGATCCGGGCCAGGACCGGCGCCATGTTCTCGATGACGCTCTGCTTGGCTTCCACCAGCCAGGTGGCGACAACCGTCGCCCCGGCAACGCCGCAGGGCAGGATCCAGCTCTCGACGACCGGTTCCATGTCGATGCCGATCGCTCCGAAGAGCACGAAGGTCAGACCGATCAGCACCCATCCGCCGAGGGCAATGAGCACATAGTAGATGAACAGTTCGCCGGTGAAGCGGATGAAATCCATGCGCCGCTCGCTGCCCCGCCATTGGCCGCCCGCATAGGCCACGCCCACCAGCAACCAGAGCGCGATGGGCAGGTGGATGATCACCAGGAATTGCGTGTCGGCAATCGGCAGGTCACTGCCCGGCGCGGAAAACGGGAAAAGGTTGACGACCAGCGCCGCGAAGACCAGGGGCAGTGCGAGCCAGAGTCGCTTTGAAGCGGGCAGCGGTCGCTCCCAGGCAAAGAACGCGATCATGAACGGCAAGGTGAAGAAGGCGATGTTCAGCGGATAGAAGGCGCCCGGGTCCCGCAGACTGACCCCGAACATTGCCGGGAGCTTGATCGCCGCCCCCGCTGCGGTGGCCAGGGCCAGCGCCATCCACATCTTCTTCGATCCGAATCCGGAAACCGGGTTGGCAGGGTCGCCGCCGGAAAGCACAAGCTGCTTCCAGAGCCGCTCCGAGTGGGCCCGGGCGAACTCCCGGGTGAGGGCGTCGACGGCGCCGACGCGCTTGACCGCCACCAGGAACGCCTCATCCTCGGCAAGACCGCTGTCGGTCAGGCTCGCGATCTGCTCCCGGAGGTGGTCCTCCAACTCGGCGACGTCCGCATCGCCGATGGCCTGCCCGCGCTGCAGATGGCCACGCCAGGTCTCGATCTGGGCTTCCAGGGATTCGACGCTGTTCGATGGCTCGGTATGCATGGTTCAGCCTGGCTGTGGCGTGGGGTCGATGGGACCGTGGGTTCCGACGCGCTCGGCGAGGTCCGACCAGATCTTCCGGAGCGCCTTATCGACCGCCTGCCACTGCCGCCGCTCTTCCTCGAGCTGGCGGCGACCGGCTTCGGTGACCCGGTAGTACTTTCGGCGCCGCCCGGTATCCGCTTTCTCCCACCGCGACTCGACGAGGCGGGAACGCTCCAGACGATGGAGCACCGGATAAAGCATGCCGTCGGTCCACTCCATCGTGCCCCCGGACAACTCTCGCACGCGTTGCAGGATCGCATAGCCGTAGCTGTCGCCCTCGGCGAGGATCGCCAGCACCAGTGGCGTGGACGATGCGGCAACGAGATCCTTGCCGATGCTGGTCATGGCGAGTGTTTCCAATACATAGAACCAATATACATTGAAGTTCTATGTATAAGCAAAAAAATCGAATCCGATTGCTCGTGGCATCGTCATGCGCCAGGTTTGATGAGTTCGCCGGCCTGAATCAGTTAGCATGGCCGGTCCGTGCCCGACCGTTTGACGAGCGGGTGTGACACGCACAGAAGACAAGCAACGACATGGAGGCCATCGCACCTTGGAACTGACAGGAAAAATCATCCACGTTTTGCCGGAAAAGTCCGGCGAGTCGGCCCGCGGCCCGTGGCGCAAACAGGAATACGTCATCGAGACGCCGGGGGAATACCCCAAGCAGGTCTGCTTCATGGCGTGGGGCGACAAGATCGACCAGTTCGGCATCGAGGAAGGCCAGGAATTGACCGTTCATTTCGACCTGGAAAGCCGCGAATACAACGGCCGTTGGTACACGGACGTCAAAGCCTGGCGGGTCGAACAGACGGGCCAGCAGGGATCGTCTGACGAACCCTTTCCCCAGGGTGACGAGCCGCCGCCCTTCGACGACGACGTGCCCTTCTGAAGCGCCTCAGGCCCCGGCGATGCTAGCGTGACTGATCGGCGTTGCAGTCCACCGCCTGGATAGCGGCGAGCCGCGTCACGCGGGACTGCTTGGTCCCGTCGGTTCCAGCCAGTTCGAAGCGGCCGCTGGTGCAATCCTCGAAGGTGATTGCCAGGGTGCCCCAGGTGGTGAGGGCCTGGTCGGGTGCTGCCGGTTCATCGAAGGTGCCCCCGGTCGCTTCGAAGACCTCGAAGCTGACGGTTTCCCGGAAACGCCATGGCACCGGCAAGGTTTCGGAGACCAGCCACAGCCGCTCGCCGGAGACGGAGTAGCCGTAAAAGAACACCACGGTTCCGCCATCGGCAACGATCACGTTGTAGCCCTCGCCGCCCAGGTCGGGATCGAACCACAATCCCGAGAGGCCTGCCGGATTCGGCACCTCGTTACCGCATCGACCCTGGAAAACACACTCGACCCATGCCGGGTTGTCGATGAAGGGATTGCGGTTGCCCTGGGCCTCGAAGACCGCCTCGTGGTGCTGGCGTTCGATGTCATCCACCGGGTCCGCTTCATGCCATTCCAGGAGCGTGCTCAGCAGACCCATGTAGGCAACGGGTTGGTTCGATCCGGTTCGCGCCGAGTCGATCAGGGCGCGGCTGTCGGTCAGGATCAGGTCGGGCTCGGGCGCGCCGCTGGATCCATGGACCCCGCCCTCGTAGCGGACATCCATGTAGAACATGGCCCGAGCCACGTCGCCGCGGCGTTCGATCCAGACCTCCCACGCGCCCTCAGTGAACTCGGGTCGGGTCCAGTTGGACTGGCCGGGATAGCTGCCCATGCCGCCCCCGCGGCCGTCGTTCACCTCCGTCGCGAGTTCGGTGCAGTTCGCCGGGCAGTTCTCGTAGGGACGGTTCTCGCGGGCACTGTTGTAGTCGGCATCGGCCAGGAACAGCGCATGCATGTCCGTGAACGGGTAGTTGAAGTCGCTGTTGTCCGGGAAGCCGTAGGAGCGCGGCCAGCTGTGCTCCCGGTTGTAGAAGTCATTGCCGCCGCCGCGCTTGCGGTAACTGGCATTGCGGTACAGGGTGGTGATGCGTCCCGGCTCGTCCTGGTCCTGGTCGGCCAGTTCGAGTACGTCCCAGGTATCCATCTCGAACGACGTGTAGGGAATGCGCGTGTGGTCATCGATGGTGAGATGCAGCGAAGTCCGGAGGTTCGCCGATGAACGGTCATCCACGGCGTCGTAGTAGCCGTCCGGTACCTGCGCCAATACACAAGCCGGGGCGAGGAGCCCCGCCAGCCAGAGTTTTTTCATTCGCTTCGTTTTCCCATACCCGCAATCGCGCCGCCCGCTAGCCTACCGATTAACATTCTTCGTGGGAAAGGCCTGGTTGCCCCGAACGAAGGGAGCACCCTCCATACGTTCCAGCTAGAGAATCCGCCTTGCAGCAACAAGCAGGCCGACACCGCCCAGGAAAATCAGCGCCGGAATGATGGCCGGCAGGGAAATGAGAAGCATCAGGTCGAGCGCCGACAGGAGAAAGGCCAGGGCGATTCCGCCAATTCCGAGGCGGGAAAGGAGCTTCGAGGCCGTCAAACGGCCAGCGACCCTTTCTGGGCGTGCTCAATCAGCTGGTCGAGTTCGACAATGCGCACGGACTTTCCGCTGACCTTGATGCAGCCCTGCCGCTGGAGGTTGCTGAATGCCCGGCTGACCGTCTCGAGCGTGGTTCGCAGGTAGCTGGCGATATCTGCCCGATCCATGCTCAAGCGGAATTCCCCACCATTCAATCCTCTATCCTTGAGACGGCGGGACAGATCCAAAAGAAAGCTGGCCAGTCGCTCGGTCGCTTCGGCCTTGCCGAGCTGGTGGATCATCTCCTGCTGGCGGGCAAGCTTGTGGCAGACCACCGAAAACATCTCGCGGAAGATCAGTGAGCCTTCCATGCTGTCCGGGCTGAGACGCGGCGCCGGAACCGAACAGAGCCACGAATCCTCCAGCGCGATGGCGTCGGCGCAGTGCTTCCCGCGCGACAGGTCCTCCAGCCCCAGTACGTCGCCCGGGAGGTAGAAATCGAGGATCTGCTCATCACCGTCGATGTCCACCTCACAGGTCTTGAGCGAACCGGACTTCACCACGTAGATGGCCTGCTGCTTCGTCTGAGCGGTAAACAGCCGTTGCTTCTTGGCGATCGGAAAACGTCTTTCGACTACCGGTTTCAGCTCCTGCAGGTCGCCGCCCAGGAGGTTGTTGGACAGGCAAAGGCGACCGATCCCGCAGTATTCGCAGGAGGTAAGCGCCAGTTTGGAAATCTTGTCCGCCACGCCCCTTGATTCACCGGTTGAGTACGGAACAGCTGTCCAGAATCCAGTCTAGGTCAACGCATCCCCGCCGATTTGATCTCGATCAGCAAAACTGACGTGTATCAAGGTGGCCGCAGAACCCGGCGTCTAGACTCAGAATTCGCCGGCGACCCCCGACTCCACCGGAAATGCCATGAGAGTCAGCCCCGATCGGGGTCGCCGGTTTTTCCTTTGTTCTGACCGCTGACGTTTGTCAGGGTCATTCTCGCTTTCGTTTGAATATGCTGTAGGCGGGTTACTGCATTCGGCATCGTTACTCCTGGAACACACGCTTCAACACCCGCTGGGACTCTTTCACCTTGTCATCGCGGTGCTCGCGATCGGCCTGGGTGGCGCCGTCGTGGTCATGCGCAAGGGTACCCCGCGACATCGCTGGCTGGGGCGGGCCTACCTGGTCGGCATGCTGCTGTTGAATGTCTCCGCCCTGATGATCTATGAGCTGTTCGGCGGCTTCGGAATGTTCCATTGGGCGGCGCTGGCCAGCCTGGCAACCGTCCTTGCCGGTTATCTGGAAGCGCGGCGGCGTAAGCCGGGCTGGAAGGTCAGGCATGCCTTCTACATGAGCGGATCTTACGTGGGCCTGATTGCCGCACTGGCAGCGGAGATCCTCACCCGAACCCCGCTACTGCCGTTCTTCGGGTCCGTCGCCGTGGCTTCCTTCTCCGTCATCGCCGTCGGTCTATGGCTGATGTTCCGCTACATCCCGCGCTGATCTGCAGACCTAATTGATACTGGTCAATACCCTGCAACATGCCTGGCTTATGTTGGGGTGCCATGCTGGATTTCTTCGCCATCGCTGTGGTTCTGCTGTTTATCCTCGCCCTGGTCGATCTGAGCGTCGGGGTCAGCAATGATGCAGTCAACTTTCTGAATTCAGCGATAGGCAGCCGGGTTGCGACGCGTCGGACCATCATGATCGTCGCGAGCCTGGGCATCCTCTGCGGCGCCGTTTTCTCCTCCGGCATGATGGAAGTCGCTCGCAAGGGCATCTTCAACCCGGAGGTGCTGACTTTTGGGCAGGTGATGGCCATTTTCCTGGCCGTCATGCTCGCGGACGTGATTCTCCTGGATCTGTTCAATACCTTCGGACTGCCGACATCGACGACCGTGTCCATCGTGTTCGAACTCCTGGGCGCGGCGTTCGCCGTAGCGACGCTGCACGTCATGACCACGCCGGATACATCCGTTCTGGCCTTCATCAACCTGGACAAGGCTTCAGCCATCGTTGCCGGCATCGTGCTGTCCGTTGCGGTCGCCTTCAGCGTGGGTCTTGCAGTCCAGTTCGTATCCCGCCTGATCTTCGCCTTCGATCGGGCATTGCATTCGCGTCTGCTGCTCTGGACCTGGGCCGGGATCGCGATGACGGCGATCGTCTACTTCCTGCTGATCAAGGGTCTCAAGGGCGCATCGTTCGTGGGACCTGAGATGCTCGCCTATTTCCAGGAGCATGCGCTCGTCATGGGCGGTTTGTCTTTCGTGTTCTGGTTTGCCTTTGTCGTCTTTCTTTCCCGGCTCGGATTCGACCCGCTGAAGGTGATCGTGCTGGCCGGCACTTTTTCGCTGGCGATGGCGTTCGCGGGCAACGATCTGGTCAACTTCATAGGCGTGCCGCTCGCGGGCATGGCGTCCTACACGAACTGGCAGGCAAGCCAGCTTGGCCCGGAGAACCTCCTCATGGGCGCGCTTGCGGAGCCTGTGCGGGGCAACACGGTCTGGCTCTTGGGTGCCGGTGCCGTAATGGTCCTGACCCTGTGGGTTTCGGCGAAAGCGCGCTCGGTCACCGACACGGAAGTCAACCTGGGTCGCCAGGATGAGGGCAGCGAACGCTTCTTGCCGGGAGCGATCGCCAGAACTGTGGTTCGCTCCGCCATGGCGGCGGGGAAGGCGGCATCGGTCCTGATGCCGTCGCAGTGGCGTTCGGAGATCGACCGGCGGTTCGAGCGGCCAAGCGGCAAGGTCGGTTCCGAGGAACCGGCCTTCGACCTGATTCGTGCGTCGGTCAACCTGGCGGTGGCCTCGGTACTGATCGCCATAGCGACTTCAATGAAGCTTCCCCTGTCGACCACCTACGTGAGTTTCATGGTGGCCATGGGGACTTCCCTGGCCGATCGCGCCTGGGGTCGCGATAGTGCGGTTTATCGGGTTTCGGGTGTGCTGACGGTCATTGCAGGCTGGTTTGCCACCGCACTGATCGCCTTCCTCGCGGCGGGTATTTTTGCGACCGTGATCCGGATCTTCGAAGCCTGGGGCGTCCTTGTGCTGGTGCTGTTTGCGTTGGCTGCCCTTGTTCATTCACATCGGTTCCATCGTGAGCGCAGCGTACCAGGAACGACACCACAGCTGGCCTTGACCGGTCTGCAGCCGCGACAGGCGGCGGAGACTGTTCGCCAGCGGTTCGCGGCCCAGCTCGAGCGCGGGCGGGACGCGACCGATGCAGCGATTGGCGCACTCCTGTCTGGAGATGCCAAGACCCTCGGCTCGGCGCGACAAAGCTGCGGACAGATGAACAAGGCCACCGCATCTGCAGAAAGACGCATCTTGGGTGAGCTTAAGCATGCTCACCTCGACTCGAAGAACGGGGCCGAGAGATTGCTCATGCTTTTCAGTACCGAAAAGGACCTGCAGCAATCGGTCAACCTGGTTCACAGCGCCTGCGCAGCCTTTGTTCACAACATTCATTCACCCGTCAACGAGGCGCTGCACGAAGCCCTCGACGACGCACGTGCGCGCATGCATGACGTATTCGACGTCGCCATCCGGGCCACGCAGGTGCGGGTGCCGAAGCGCTGGGAAGAGGTCTCTTCAGCCGCTTCCGTCGCGGTCTCCGAGCTGATCAGCTGTCAGCTTCGTCAGCTCGAGCGCGGTGAGCGTACAACCGGCAATGCGCGGCTGATTCTCAGGGCCGCCCTGGGAATGCGGGATATCGTTGGCGAACTGAACGCGGCAATCGCAGTTCTCGATCAGTGGAATCTGGATGATCCGCCCCTGCGGATTGCGAGCTAGTAAAGGAAAAAGCGGAAGGAGCCGGCCTTATCGGCGACATCAAGGGAATCTTTGGCAGAGCTTGGGGTAGCTCTCTGTGCGCGAGGGGTCATAGGATGCTTTGGCGCTTTCACCGCGGCATGACCCGGGCGTGGGATCATGACAACAATGACCATCCAATCGACCCGTATTGAAGCGCTCAACGACGATCCGCTGGCGAGCGGAAATTACGTCCTGTACTGGATGCAGGCGTCTCAGCGCGACCGGGTGAATCACGCCCTCGAGTACGCGATCGAGCGGGCCAACGAGGCGGGTCTGCCCCTGGTCGTCGGCTTCGGTCTCATGGACGACTATCCGGAGGCGAACGAGCGCCATTATCGATTCATGGTGCAGGGACTTGTCGAGGTTTCGGCGGCCCTGGAAGAACGGAACATCCGCTTCGTTCTGCGCCACGGTCATCCTGCTGAGGTGGCCATCGAGTTGGGCCGGGATGCCGCCGAGGTGATCTGCGATCGCGGTTACCTGCGACACCAGAAGTCCTGGCGCAGCCAGGTTGCCGAAGAGCTTTCTTGCTGCGTGACGCAGGTGGAAACGGACACGGTGGTGCCGCTACATGTCGCGTCCACGAAAGCCGAATATGCAGCCAGGACAATCCGGCCGCGGATCCACAAGCATCTCGACGATTACCTCCAGCCGCTGGGGCGCGGCGAGGTCGACCACTCGTCGCTGGAGTTGAAACTGGATGGCATGGACATGTCCTCGGTCGACGAGATCATGGATGGGCTCAAGCTGGACCGCAGTGTGGGCCCCGTCGACGAGTATTTCGTCGGCGGCTATAGCCAGGCCCGCCAACGCCTGGAACGCTTCGTTGACGACCTGATCAACGACTATGCGGAAGGACGCAACGAGCCGGCCGACAATATCGCTTCCAACCTGAGCCCCTACCTGCATTTCGGGCAGATCTCGCCCCTGGAGATCGCCTTGGCCGTGCAATCCAAGCCGGGAACGCGCAGCGAGAACAAGGAGTCGTTCCTGGAAGAACTGCTGATCCGCCGCCAGCTGTCCCAGAACTGGTGCGAGTTCACCGAGAACTACGATACCTATGAGGCGCTGCCCGAGTGGGCTCGCAAGACGCTTGCCGAGCACGCCGGCGACGAGCGGCAGTACATCTATGACCGCGACGAGCTGGAGGAAGCCGATACCCACGATCCCTACTGGAATGCGGCCATGCTGGAGATGAAGAAAACCGGGTTCATGCACAACTACATGCGCATGTACTGGGCCAAGAAGATCCTCGAGTGGAGCCCCACGCCCAAACAGGGTTTCGAGACCACCCTGGCCATTAACAACAGTTACTTCCTGGACGGCCGGGACCCCAATTCCTATGTCGGCGTGGGCTGGTGTTACGGCCTGCACGATCGCGGCTGGACCGAGCGGCCGATCTTCGGAAAGGTCCGCTACATGGCCGCCTCGGGGTTGGAACGGAAGTTCGATATCGACGCGTATGTGGACAAGATCGCCGACTTGT
>JAWVZU010000129.1:0-10863 GCA_033722075.1 Lysobacterales bacterium | reverse complement strand
GGCACGATCTGCGTTGGCCCGCCGCCGGATGCCACCGCCGACCTGGGGTTTGCCGCCGACGTCACCGTGCTGGGCGGTGGCGGAACGGACAGTGCCGGGGCGGGGGAAGAGGAACTGCCGCTGGGTGGCCGAAATCCGAACGTCCTGATCACCCGTGACCTGATTTTCCAGTCTTGTCTTGCAGAGTCCCGGCTGGGCCTGGATTCGGATGAAAGAAAGGCCCATTACAAGGACCTGCTGGACCTGCTGGCCAAGATCAATGCGCAGTCTCTGGAAGGATCCGATGTCGAAGAGGTGGGCCAGTCCGGGGATCAGTCGGTCGTGCTGCCGTCCGCCGACTGAACCGGCGACATGGGCGCATCAGGCGCGGAGCTTGGCGGTCCCCTGGAAGCGGTTCTTGCCGAACTGAGGGCCTTTGAATCGGCCCAGGCCCCGTTGGACCAATGGTTCGAGCGGGGTGCGCTGGCCATCACAGGCATCCTGCTCGTCGCCAAGGTCGCCCTGACGATAGTCCACTCCCTGGCGCCCTTTGACGGCGGCGTCTCCACCATCATGGTTCTGGCCACCGCGATCGTCGCAACGGGGGTGGTCGGCCAGGTGCCAACGCTGGTCCGCCTGGCCATGGAAGGGATGTTTCCGGATCGGACTCACGCCAGCCGACGGCGGGATCTGGCCATTCAGGCGGCAGCGATCGATCGTCTGAGGCGGCAACCGCAAGAACACCTCCTCATGGCCTCCCGGCTCATATCCTCGCGCGGCGACGGCGTTTCGCGAAGAGTCAGCTTCCTCATTGGCCCGCTTTCCAACCTTGGTATGGTCCCGGCCATCGTCATGCTGCTCACCGCCTTCGGTCGCCTGAGCACATCGATGGATCAACAGGCCATGGCCCTGGATGCAGTGCATTACGCGATGGTGCTGGCCTTCGTCCTGTATTTTGCCGCGGCACTTTCCGAGTCGCTGACCCGGCGCGTGGCGACCTACCGTGAACTGCTGGAAACCGCAGCCGATGCCGGCCGCCAGGAAGATTGATCCCATGAGCGGGGGAATCTGTGAACCGATCGGCCGGGCTTATTGCTGAATTTCCCGGGCGACGCGAAAACCGATCGTGTTGGCGCTGTAGGATTCGGTCCTTTCTTCGCGGAAAGTCACGCGCAGGTCGCCTTCGTCGCTGCCCCAGTGGAGGCCGCGCACGACGCGATTCGAGCAGCCCTGCTCCGAGCGGGCCTGCTGAGAAGAGCCCTTGCCACGATAGTTGTCGGCGTAGCAGTCGAGCGTCCACTCGGCGACGTTGCCCAGCAGGCTCTCGGCCCCGTAATCGTTCGGTTCGAAAGTGCCGACCGGGGCCGGACCGAAATGGCCGTCCGAATAACCGCGAAGCGCCCGCTTCAGGACCGAATCCCCCGGCGCGCGCCAGTCGGCGGGAACCGGGTCCCCGTCGCCAAGGAAATTGCCGAAGTCGCGGGGCGGCTCGTCGCCGTCCCAGGGACGATTGGAATCGGAGCCGGCGCGGGCTGCGTATTCGAACTCGGTCTCCGAAGGCAGCCGGTAAAGTGCGCCGGTCTTCTCCGACAGCCACTCGGTAAAGGCGCTGGCGTCCCGCCACGACACGTGGATCACGGGCAGGTTCTCGCCGGCTTCGTTGCCCAGGAAGTCGTGGCGCCAGGATTTCTCGGCGATCGCAACAAGCCCATCACCCAGGAGGAACTCACTCCTGCCGGCATTTTCGGCGTCCGTGACGTAACCGGTCTCTTCGACGAACCGGGCAAACTGTCCGACGCTGATTTCGTGGCGGCTGATCGCGACCGGTCGCGACACCGTGACGTCATGGGCCGGCCGCTCGCTGCGTGGCGCAAACAGATTGCCGAACCCGCCGCGATCGAAGCCCATCTGGAAGGTGCCCGTGGGCAAGGCGACCATCTCGATCCCGGCATATTCGGTCACGGCCTGTCCGGGCTTGAACCGCAGCTCCACCAGCTGAGCCCGCAGGCTCTCCAGACTCCTCGATCGGGGAATCTCGGCGGCAAGCGTTTCGATCGCCTCGGCTAGGCCCTCCACGTTCCCCGCCCGGGCCTGGCGTTCCGCTTCCGCCACCAGTTCCGCTTCGCGCTCGTTGAGGCTGGACCGATAATCGGCCATCAGCTGCCGGATCCGGTCCATTTCCGGTGTATCCGGACCGACGCTCCCGGCCCGGCTCACGTAGGATTCCGCCTTTTCGATGCCGTCCCGGGCGAGCTGACTCCGGATCAGCGCCAGGTAGCGCTGCTGGATAATGCTTCTCAACTCGTCGACTTCCGGCCGGTCCGGCGCGATCGCCTCGATTTCGCGTAGGTAGTAGAGAGCGCTTTCGGAGGCCGGGCTGGTCAAACGATAGTCCTCCGCCGCTTCCTCGCCCTGTTCGAAAAGAAGAGCGATTTGCTGATCCACCGAAGTCACGCGCTCCTCGGCCCAGCGGATGCTCCGCTCCAGCACCACCGCGATTTCCTCATACTGCGCAGCCGCGTCGCTGAAGCGACCTTCTTCGAAGGCCGCGTTGGCTTCCCGCCAGGCAACGCCGGCCCGCTGCAGACTGGCCAGCAGTTCTTCGCCGGAGAGGCTGTTGGGGTCGCTCGTTTCCGGGCTGCGGTCGACCATCCGCGACAGCTGCACTGCATCAACCGGCCAGCTCAAGCCCAGCGATTCCCAGCCCAGGACCGCTGCCGAAGCCCAGGCTCGCGCCTCCAGGGCCGCCGTGATCTGACTGAGATTCCAGAAACGGCGTTGGGTCACGTTGTAGATCCGTTCCAGCCGCCCGACCACGGCAAGAACCGCCTCGTCGGAGTCGTTTGCCGGTTGCGCCGCCAGGGCGCCCTGCAGGTCGAGCAGGAAGAGGTCGTCGACCACGTGCGCCTTGATCAGTGCGAGCAGTTCGACGGCGAGAGCATGGTCGCGGAGGAGTGATTGCTCGGCCGGAGACAGTGCTTCCGGATCCCGCGCCTGGATCGGGGCGACCTGATTGGTGAGGTCCTCGACGCGAGTTTCAGCGGCGCTCAGAGTGCCTGCCAGCTCATCGTGGGCCGCCTGGATCCGGTCGCGCAGTAAGGCCCAGGTCTCCCGGGGGCTGGCGTCGTCCGCGGGTTCGGGGGCGCCGGCCGCCGGCGGTTCCGGGTCCGTCCCGGTTTCCTCCGGCGCGGGAGAGACACGATCCGCGGGCGGGCTGGTTTCAGTCAGCGCGTCGTTTTCAGCGCCGTCGTTCCCGGCAAAGACCAGGACGATCACAACCAGCACTATGGCCACGCCCGCGCCGCCAAGGAGCCGCTTGTCGCCGAGCAGCCCGGAACGCTTGTCGGCGTCGCGCGTTGCCGGCGGCGTCTCGATCTCGGCGGCCTGCAGCTGGGTCGTCTCTCCAAGTTGCTCGCTCGGCACGTCCACGATCGGCTGCACGCGCGTTGCGCCGGCATCATCTTCTTCCGTGGAAGTTCCCTCCCAGCCCCCCTCGATGACGTTGGAGCGCTCGTCGGCGTCTTCATTCATCGCCTTGAGCGCATCCGGGTCGAAGGCGCCAAAAACGGTCTGGGCTCGCTCGGTGGGTTTCTCGTCCCGGTCGCGGTGATGTTGGGGGTTGCTGTTGCGGACCACTTCCAGCGCCTCGGAGAGGCCGCTCAACTTCTGCGCGAGTTCCTGTCTTTTCGAGGAGCCGGCGGGTAACGCGATGAGCTTCCGTTCGAGCTCGCCAAGGCGCTTTTCAAGGGCCCGCTCGGCCTGCTCGAGATCCGACGGAGACTCGAGTTCCAGCAGCGATAGGGCTTCATCCAGTTTCATGTTCGGCTCGAGTCGACAAGGATCCAGGCGCTCGGGCCATCAGGGATGCCATGAACCGGCAGGCAGGTCAAGCGGACGCTCGGCCCTGAGCTCACTGATAACGCAGATTGGTGCTCATGATGTCCTTTCTTTGCCCGGCCTTTTCTGATTCTTGATCGTCTCGTGCTGGTCGGGATTGCTCGCTTAGCTCCCCATCAATGGAAATCCGGATTCTTCCAGCCCGGCGGCGCCTGGAGTTCCTCCGGTGGCGCCTGGCGTGAAACGTAGTCCATGATCGCGCTGATGTCCCGGTCTTCGAAGCCCTGGATCTGTTCGACCATTTCCGGGTTCGTGTTGCGGCGCTTGCCGTCACGAATCCACTCGAATTGACGCACAAGGTAGCGGAAATGCTGGGCCTGGATGCGCGGAACCAGGTTCTCGTTGCTGCCTTCACCGCTCTGGCCGTGGCACTCGACGCAGTATTCGTTGTACAGCGCCTCTCCCGTCTCGAGGTCGGTCCCGGGACCCTTCCCGTTTTCGACGCTGATCTCGAGGCTGTCGATGTAGCCGGCCACATCGGCGATCGCCTGGGGACCACCGATGGCTTCAGACGTGGCGTAGGGGATCATGACTACAGAATCGCGGTTGCCGGAGCGAAAATCGGCCAGTTGGCGGATGATCACGTTACGGTGCTGCCCGGCGATCTGCGGGACCGTGCCATTCGCAAGGCCCCAGCCTTCCGGCTGGTGGCAGGCTGCGCACTGGCGGTAAATCCGGAGTCCGTTCTCGAGGTCGGGGTCGAGCGCCATGGCCCGGCGATACTCCTTGTCCGCAGCGGCCTTCAGCTGTTCCTGGGAAATCGCGGCGATCTCTTCGGCCGTGGCGTCCTCTGGAATCTTCAGGGACGTGAAACAGAAATCCAGGGCCCGGCGAGCCCGGGCTTCCATGCCCATGTAGTAGAGCTTGCTCGCGTAGCCGTATTGCTGCCGGCAAGCGTCGATGGTGCTGGGCAAGACACGCCCGGGGTTGCTGCGCAGCGCCTCTTCGACGCGCTCCATTTCGTCTTCGAAGCTGAGCGCTTCATCTGCCGCTGCGGGCCAGGCGAAGATCATCAGGACCAATGCTGTAACCGTGCTGAGAATCGAACGCATCTTCAAGGCCCTTCCATTCTTTGCGTTCATCAATCCTACGCCTGGCTACGGCCACGGGATTTGATCTGAATCCAGTCCGCGCGGGGAGGCGAAAACGCCGCGGAATCAATGAGCCAAGCGATTCTCCAGCAGGATGACCCGGGCATCCGCCAGTTCGTGCTCGGGCGCTTCTTCGCCCGACTGCTGATCATCATCCGCGCCCGCGAACTGCTTGCCCGCCAGGTCCATGCGAAATCCACCCGCGATGATGTCGAGCCGGTCATTGCCTGCCACGTCCAGCAGTTGCACCGTGACGATGCTCCGCGGGCGACTCATGATATTACGGCGGGAGAAGTTCTGTGCGCCGTCGTTCTCGTACCAGACCATGCTCTGGCGCTTGTCGTCTTCCCAGAAATTGTCCCAGCTGCTCGCGACCACATCCAGGTCCCCGTCCGAATCCAGGTCGCCGGCGACCGCTGTGGCGGCACCGTAGAAGCGACCGATGTCATGAAACTGGAATTCCAGGTTGCCCTTGTTCTCCATCCACTGGACGCCGTGGTAGGGCTTCGGCTCGGTGTGGAGGTCATGGGCGTCCCCGTTGGAGAGGAGGAAGTCGATATCTCCATCGCGGTCCAGGTCCACCAGGTTCATCCCGGTGAAACCGAACATGGGATGCGGGGCCGAGGCCAGCGGCACGCGCTGGAAGCTCCCGGTGCCCGAATTGAGCAGGGCCATCACCATTTCGTACTCCTGGGAAATCAGGCTGATGATGTCCGTGGAGCCGTCCCCGTCGAGATCCGTGAGCGACACATTCAGAGCCCCGCTGGCGTCGACCAGGACGTGCTTCGTGAACTGCCCGTTGCCGAGGTTCTCCAGCCACGAGACCTCGCCCTTTCCGCCGTCGCCGAACACGGCCACGGCCACGTCCATATCTCCGTCCGAGTCGAAATCGGCCGGTCGCGCATCGGTGATTCGCCCCATGCCTTCCAGCAGGACCTCCGCAACATAGCCCCCGGTCGACGATTGCCGCAGCAGAATCACCTTGCCGGCGAGTTTCCTGGATGGTGTGACGTGTCCCAGCGCCGCGACGACGATGTCCCGGTCGCCGTCGCCGTCGAAATCGATCACCTCGGTGCGAGCGGGCAGTTCCACGTCCGCCAGTACCTTTTCCGTCCAGCGCCCGCCCGAGCGGGTCAGCGAGATGACCTGGTTGCGTCCGCCGTCGCAGACCAGGAGTTCCGCTTCGTTTTCCGATTCCGGCGTGACCGCGTGCAGATTGACCACCAGCGGCGCCGGTGATCGTTCTCCCAGGCTGCTGGCCGCGAAAGCCGAGGGATCAGGTGGTTCGCCGGTGTAGGGTAAGCGGGGCAGGGCCTCGGGGCTGCTGCCGAAGTAGAAGGCTGTGATGTCCCGGATTGTCTCCTCGGGAATGAAGCCGGGGCCGAAGCGCTCGGCGGCCATGTCGGCCATGACCTGGACGGCCCTGGGCCAGAACGCCTTCGGCATCACGGTCGGCGGTGGCGCCTTGTGACAGACGCTGCCGCAATACTCCTCGACCCGCTGCAGGACCTCGGCGAGTTTCTCCTGCTGCTCGGCGTCACCGGTCTGGGCGAACGTCGGCGAGGCCAGGCTCAATGCAAGGAGCAGCGCCGCCATCGGGAATTCGTTGATCCGTTTGCTCACGGGCGAGGATCATACCGCAACTGCGTTGACGACCATTCGACCCTAAAGGGCTTTATGATGGGCATCCAATTGTATTGAAACACAGGCCCATGTTCATGAAGCTTCCGATCTTCGTGTCGTTGATTCTTGCGCTGAGCGGCTGTTCGACGGCCGCCCTTGCGCCGGATCCCGAGCCCGTTCGCTACCCGGCGGCGAATCTCCACGATGACCGGTATGAGCCGGGGCCGGGATGGCGCCTGGTCTGGTCGGATGAGTTCGAGGGCGAACAACTCGATTCGGCCAGCTGGAACCGCCAGGTGGTTCGCGCCGGTCGCTTCAACGAAGAGTTGCAGCGCTATACGGATGACGAGAAAAACGCCTATCTGGACCAGGGATGCCTGGTCATCAAGGCCATCCACGAGAGCGACACGCACGGCAGGAACCAATACACTTCGGCCCGGCTGAATACCGCCCAGAAGCACGCCTGGCGCTACGGCAAGATCGCCGCCCGCATACAGCTGCCCTACGGACAGGGGATCTGGCCCGCGTTCTGGATGCTGGGAGCGAACATCGACGAGAACGGCGGCGACACGCCCTGGCCGCAGGCCGGCGAGATCGACATCCTGGAGTTGTACGGTTCACGGGACCCCGGTGTCGTCGAGGCGAACATCCATTACGCCGACCGGCGCGGAAAGCACGACAGCATGGGGGCGAAGGGTTACCACCTGGACCAGGGACGATTCGCCGATCGATTCCACGTATTCGCGATCGAATGGGACGAGCGGGAGATTCGCTGGTTCGTCGATGGCGAGCAATACGCTTCGACCTCGATCGTCGCGCCCGAATTCTCGGAGTTCCACCAGGATTTCTTCATCCTCTTGAATATTGCCGTCGGCGGGCGTCCCGCCGGCCGCCCCGACGATTCGACCCCCTTCCCGGTCACCATGTATGTGGACTGGGTGCGGGTCTATCAGCGCTGATCGGCAGCGGCCCGTGCACCAGGGTCGCTATCGTTGCCAGCCATTCAAGGCGTATGATCTCCTGGCAGTAACAGCAGGAGGGGATGATGGTCACGATTGCGCAACTCTGGATCCCCATCGTCGGGGGTGGCTTGCTCGCCTGGGTGGCCAGTGGGCTGATCCACATGGTGGTGAAATACCACAACAGCGACTACCGTCAACTGGCCAACGAGGACGAGGTTGCCGCGGCGCTGGCGGCCGGCTCGCCTGAACCGGGGCTCTATACCATTCCGCACTGTGCGGACATGAGCCAGATGAACGACGAGGCCATGCAGCGGAAGTTTACCGAGGGCCCGGTCGCCTTCGTCACCGTATTCCCCAAGGGTTTGCCGAAGATGGGCAACCTCATGGGGCAGCAGGTCGCCCATTTCATCGTCGGCTTCGCGATCATCGGCTGGTGCGCCACGCTGGCGCTGCAACCCGGTGCCGAGTACATGACCGTGTTCCAGTTCGTCGCCGTGGTCGGCTTCCTGACCTTTGGATGGGCGCAGATTCCGATGAGCATCTGGTACGGTCACCTCTGGTCGACCACCTTCAAGTTCCTCGTTGATGCGGCGATTTATGCTTTGCTGGCAGCCGGCCTTTTTGCCTGGCTCTGGCCCGACGTTGGTGCCTGATGCTCGACAAGGAGATCATCGCCCAGAACAAGTCCCGCTTCAGCAAGGAGCAGGTCCGCGAGCTGTTGATTCAATCCTGGCTGGCCCGTCCCGAGAACGAACGCAACCAGCATGCGGCAGAGCGCTTCGTCGCCAGGGCCGTCGAAGACTTCGAGTTCGAATCCGAGGAGCCGCGTACGATCGTCATTCGCCGCTGGATCCTGCCCCACATCATCCGGGTGGAAGAAAAACGCGAGACGGCCCTGGGTAGATGGATGAACCGACCCTGGTTCAAGCGCAGCCAATGGCCGCTCAGGCTGGCTGCGCTGGCCCTGCTGGTTTACGCCGTCTACGACATCTTCCATGACCTGTTCACCGGGAGCTGGCAAATGGCCATCACCGGAGTCCCTTTCGCGGTCCTGGCCATCCTGATCCTGATCGTGCTGATGGTGCCCGGCAACCACGATCGATAGGCTAGAATCATCAGCAAAGCGGTCAGAGGAGTTGCGGGATGCGGCGATTCGTTCAACCGATGCTGTTGGGTGGCATGCTGGTCATCGGGATCATTCTCGGTGCAGGCGTCTATTACATGACGCGCGGTGGGGCCGGTGAACTGGTGGGCGAGTGGATTCAGACGCAGGGCTCAAACCCCAGTACACGGCTCATCTTTCGCGAGGACGGCACCGGGCGCCTCGAGGTTCACCAGGGCATCAATTTCCGAATGGACAGCTGGGACGTGGATTCGGGGCGCATCATCATGAGCATCTACGACCAGGAAGTGACGGCCCGCTATCTCCTCAGCAAAGACCTGCTCGAAGTCTCCCGGGTCGAAGGCTACGAGGACATGAACGGAACCTATCAACGTTACTAAGGGGTAAGAGGATGTTTTATCAGACGTCGCGGAATCTGGGGCTGCTGCTCGGCGCCCTGCTGATCAACGCGGGGATGGTTGCCGCCGAACCCACCCGAATCGAAGTCGCGGTACTCGCGGTAGGCGCCAAGTTCATCGGCGAGCAGATGGGCGGCGTTCAGGTCCTCATCCACGACGCCGAAGGCAATCAGATGGCCGAGGGGATCATCGAAGGCCCCACGGGCGAGACGAACCGGATCATGCAAGCGACCCAGGCGCATCCGGAAGTCGCCCTTGCGAACAACGCGTCGGTGTCCTTCGAACTGGACCTGGAACGGCCAACGCGGCTCTCTGTGAAAGCTACCGGTCCGCTGGGTTATCCCGCCCAGCAACGAAGCACGAAGACCGAGGTGCTGGCCTTCCCCGGCGAGCACATGACGGGTGAGAGGTCGCTGATGCTCTCCCTGTCGGGCCTGATCATTGATCCCGAGTCTGTCGAATTGTCCAGTGCCGGTGGCAGCGCCCTGGTTTCGTTCATGATGGCCTGCGGTTGCCCGATCGTGCCCGGCGGCTTGTGGGATTTTTCCGACTATCGCCTGGAGGCGGAAGTGGAGCTGGACTGTGACGCAACCCGGCAGGCGAGCTTCGAGCATGCAGGCGACAACCGTTACCGTCTCGCTGTCGAGGAATCACCGCAGCCGGTGACCGCCGTCCGGGCCAGGGCCATCTCCACCGTTCATCCCCAGCTCAGCGGCGCCCTGACCCTGTGGGAGTCCGATCGCTGCACTCCCGCGGAAGCGTTTTCTGAATGAGGTTCCGCGGCGGATCCTGCCCAGCGCTATTCTGGCGCCCACAACGGCGTTGATTCCGTCGGGCCGCCAGTGCGGGAGTAGGGGCCCGGTCCTGTATCATTGACTGATGAAAGACCCCGCCGCTGCTGTCGACCCTGCAACGCCAACGCCAACGCCAGCTTCGTGCGAAGTGGACGAGAGCCTGATCGACTGGATGCTGGAACTGACGCCAGCCCAGCGTCTGGAGGAACTGGAAAGCCGGGTCGAATTCTTTGAGTTGGCGAGGAAGTGTGAGCACCAATCGATTTCTGACCCTTCTGCGGACTCTCGAGAACCATGAGGTCGAATTCCTGGTAGTCGGCGGTGTAGCTGCGGTACTCCACGGCGCTCCGGTAACCACCTTTGACCTTGATGCTCTGATCGAAGTGAATGAGATGAACGCGGAGCGCGCGCTCGGCGCTCTGCAAGAGCTGGACGCGCGGTTCCGAGAACGCCGCGAACTCAGGCCGTCCAAGGCCGACCTGGTGGCCGGTGGCCATCTGCTGCTTTTGACCCGCGAGGGTCCTCTGGATCTGCTCGGATTCGTCGGTGCCGACCACCGATTCGAAGAACTCGCGACAAACGCTCAGACCATGGAAGTCGCCGGGCTTCAGGTCAGAGTCCTTGGGCTCGAGGACCTGATCAGGGTCAACCGTGAGTTGAACCGAGCCAAGGACCGCGCGGTGTTGCCGATTCTCGAGGCATTGAGGAAGCGCGGCGGCTGATGCAATATGCGGGTTCGTGGGCAGCTGAAGGGAATTGGCATACCTCTTTGACTTAGAATCAAAGGTTTCCCGGTTCGAGTCCGGGGCTGCCCACCAAGAAATCGTCCGCTAGGGAGATCGTGATGCAAGCCGAATTCGTCGAAGTCAGCCCGGGGTACCTGATTGCGATCCGCACCATTCAGGCGGTCCAGTGGAAGGACGACAAGCTCATCATCGCCTACGACAAGGGCGGCGAGTCTGCCAAGATCGAAGTAAAGAACGTTCGCGGCGCGGC
>JAWVZU010000128.1:0-10960 GCA_033722075.1 Lysobacterales bacterium | reverse complement strand
CGGAAATGGCTGAACATTGGTCGGACAGCCGTGAGTTACTTTTCTCAGCATCGCTCAAATTGTCGCCGGCCTCGACTGCCGGAAGTTGGGATCCGCAGGCCGTGGCCTGTGAGAGATGCTGGGCTCCGACAGCCGTCCACAACAGCGCCAGCGCCACCAGCATCTCGATAGCCCACCGGGTCAAGGTGGTTGGTCGGTTCGACCATTTCACACGTTCGCCCCTTGTCAAAGTTGTCTTGCCTGAGTCTTTGCAGATTGTGTGCCAATATAATAAACCAATAAAAAACAATATGTTAGAAAGATTCAGGATGGTGTTTGCCTCCAGGGACGCCATCCCTTGGCGAATCTCGCCACCACCCGGGCTCGGGTTATACTGACGCGCCTTCTCGGCGTAGCTCCGACTTCATGGCAAAACCAGAGACTTCACCCGAAGCGGGCCAGGTCCGCACCCAGGCGATCGATGCGAGATGGCTGCGGGAGGCTTTGCTGGTGGGTGTCCACCGGGTTACGCAGAAGCGGGACTACATCAACAAGATCAACGTATTTCCGGTTGCTGACGCGGATACGGGCACCAACCTGGCGTTTACGCTGCACGCCGTGATGAAGGGCATCGGGCGACATGCCGATGCCCACGCCGGCGCGCTGTGCCGCCGCATCGCCGACCTGGCTCTTGACGGAGCCAGGGGCAATTCCGGGGCGATCTTCGCCCAGTACCTGCAAGGGTTCTCGGAAGTGGTCGGTGACCGCGACAAGCTGACCGTGGCGGATTACACGCAAGGCGCCCTGCAGGGTGCGCAGAGCGCCCAGGGGGCGATTGCGGAGCCGCGGGAAGGGACCATGCTCTCGGTCATTCGCGATTACGCGGCGGAGCTGCACACGCAACTCGAAGCCGGTGCAAAGGACTTCGAGACTTTGCTGGACAAGGGGCTCAGAAAGGCCCGCGAGTCGCTGGCGAACACGCCACAACAGCTCGAGGTGCTGCGCCAGAACAACGTCGTAGACGCCGGCGCTCAGGGCTTCGTGGAACTGCTGGAAGGCATGGTCCGCTACCTCGAGCGGGGCGGCGTGGAAGAGCTGGTCCTGGAGGACCTCAGGCTGGAAGAGGGCGATCCGGACGGCTTCAGCGCCGAGATGGATGCGGCGCATCGCTTCTGCACCGAGTGCATCATCAGCGGTCAGGGCATCGACCGAAACGCGCTGCGCGACCGGATCCAGGATCTCAACGCAAGCAGTCTGGTCATCGCCGGTACCAAGCAGAAAGTCCGCGTGCACGTCCACGTGGACAATCCCGGTGAGGTCTTTCTCGTGTGCGAGCAATTTGGTGACGTGTCCAGCCAGAAGGCTGATGACATGCAGCAACAGCACGGGGCAGCACATCGATCAAGGCACCGGGTTGCGGTCGTTACCGATACCGGGGCAGACATCCCCGACGAGCTCCTGGAGCGGTTGCAGATCCACCTCGTGCCGTTGAGAATCAACTTTGGCGATCGCCAGTACCTGGACAAGGTCAGCCTGACGCCGGACGAGTTCTATGCCAAGTTCAATAACGGATCGGTGCACCCTCGCACCTCCCAGCCGCCGCCAGGTGATTTCCGCCGCCAGTTCGAGTTTCTGGCATCCCATTTCGAATCGGTGGTCTGCGTATCGATTTCCGCGGCGCTCAGCGGCACCTGGCAGGCGGCTCATGGCGCCGCCGGGCGCGTCGACGACTCCCGGGTGGTTGTCTTCGACACGCGCAATGCTTCGGCCGGACATGGATTGCTCGCCGCCTGCGCCGCCGCAGCGGCCCGGGCCGGCGGCGATCTCGAGACGGTTCTCAAGCTGCTGGAGCACATGCGAACGCGGACGCGGACTTACGCGGTCCTTCAGGACATGACCTACGGCGTGCGGGGTGGACGACTCAAGGCGTGGGTGAAATCCCTGGCCGATCTGTTCCGGTTGACGCCGGTCATCGCCAACAACCAGGACGGAGAGATCAGTCCCGCGGGTGTCCTGCTCGGTCGTGGCAATCTGCCGTCGAGGTTTGCTCGCTGGGTGGCAAGACGGACCGACGCGGCAACCAGCTATCGGGTCCTGATTGCCCATTGCAACAATCCCGGCGGCGCACGCGAGCTGCGCCGGGCGCTGGTCGCCACGATGCCCAAGGTCCAGACGATTCACGTGACGGATGCCGGCTCGGCGCTGGGCGCCCACGCGGGCCCCGGGACGCTGATCGTGGGCGTGCAACCGAACATCGAGATCGAGGACTGGATCGATGCGAAGGGCCGGACGGATGCTTGACCTCGTCATAAAGAGCATCATTGCCTACCTGCTCGGGTCAATTTCGGGATCGCTGGTCATCGGCCTGCTCCGCGGTGTCGATATTCGCACCATGGGTAGCGGAAACGCGGGGGGAACCAACGCGCTCCGAACCCAGGGCCTGGTCTTTGCGCTCGGCGTGGTCCTGATCGATGTCGGCAAGGGGATGGTGGCTGCCGGATTGCTGCCGAAGATTCCGCTTGGGCTCGCCGGGTCCGACCCGGCCGTTGCTGCTGCAGCCTGCGGTTTCGCCGCCATCCTCGGCCACATCTATCCCGTCTATTTCGGTTTCCGGGGCGGAAAAGGTGCAGCGACGTTCGTCGGTGCAACGGGCACCCTGCTGCCCGCTGCCGTGCTCCCGGTGATCGGCCTGTGGCTGCTGGTGATCATTCTCAGCGGGTACGTCGGGCTGGCGACGATCCTTGCCTCGCTGGCGGTCATTCCCTTTGCCTGGTGGCTCGCCGCCCCCGCGGAAAAGGTGACCCTGCTCGTCTTCGCAACGGCGGCCGCCGCGCTGATCGTATTTGCGCATCGCGGCAACGTGCAACGGCTGCTGCAGGGAACCGAGAACCGCTTCGACAAGGTCCGAATCAGCCATTGGTTGGGGCGTGGGCGGCACTGAGCCAGGCTGGTGGCCGGTGCTGACGGCGCTTGCGGACGGCGACTGGGTGAGTGGACAGGCGCTGGCCGACGCGCTCGGCGTCAGCCGCACGGCGGTGTGGAAACAGGTCGGGCGCCTCGAAGCCCTCGGGCTGACGATCGAGAATCGACCCGGCCGGGGCTATCGGCTGCGCGAGCGTTTCGAACTGCTCGATACGGCGCAGATCGAGGAAGGGCTGACCGAGAACGCCCGGCGTGATCTTGCCGCCCTGCACGTGCTTGCGGAAGTGGACTCGACCAATGCCTGGCTGCAACGTGACGCCGCAGCGCGGACCGGAACCGTGGTTCTGGCCGAGACCCAGACCGCCGGTCGGGGTCGGCGCGGCCGGCCGTGGGTGTCTCCGCCGGGTGGCAATCTGTTCTGTTCGCTGCGCTGGGTGTTCGGCCAGGGCGTTGCTGCCATAGGCGGCGTCGGTCTGGTGGCCGGCGTCGCCGTCGCCCGTGCCCTGCAAGATCAGGGTGTCCAGGTCCGGGTGAAATGGCCCAATGACCTGGTGGTGGAGGACGCCAAGCTTGGCGGCATTCTGATCGAGACCAGCGGCGAAATGACCGGACCGGCGGACCTGGTCGTCGGCGTCGGCATCAACCTGGCGGTGGGCCCGCGCGGTGAGGTGATCGATCAACCCTGGACCGATCTTCGCCGGCTGGGCCTGGAGGTGTCCCGCAATGACCTGGCCGCGTCACTGGTTGGCGAGTTGTTGACTGTTTTTCGCCGCTTCGAAGAGGAAGGTTTGGGGCCATTCCTGACCGAATGGCGTCGGCTGGACGACCTGGCAGGTCGATCCGTGCGGGTGGACACGGGGCGGGAGACCGTAGAGGGCCGGGCCGAGGGAGTGGACGAACAGGGACGCCTGCTGGTCCGGACGGCGAAGGGTCTGGAACGCTTCTACGGCGGCGAGGTTTCAGTCAGAAAGAGCGGACGGGGACCGGGCTAAGCGCAACGCCAGGATTCCGCCTTGCACTCTTCCATGGCTTCGCGCAGTTCCGTTCCCTTGCGGAACAGCTCCGGCGAGCGAAGTTTCTGGATGTGCCCCTCGGCCTTCTCGTAGTCCCCGACCTGGAACCAGGCGTAGGCGAGCGCGTAGCGGATGTCTTCGTCTTCCAGCAGTCCGACCCGGAACAGTGCATCTTCCATGGTCGTGATCTGCTCGTAGTCCTTCAGCTGCAGGAAGATGGCCAGGCGCTGTTGCAACTTCCTGGTCTGGTTCCTGATCTGCCCGTTCAACATGAGCGCCCGGTAGGGCTTGCCGGCCCGGCGGTAGAGTTCGGCCGCCTCGGAGACCAGTTCCGGATTGCGCATCGACGCCTTGTGGAACAGCTCGGCGGCCGCCAGCGGTCGGCCCGTTTCCAGGTACGTATGCGCCAGAACCTTGGAAACGATTTCGCTCTCGGGATAGCGTAGGTGGGCGCTTTCGAGGAACTCCAGGGCCTGGTCATGATTGCCGGCCCGATGGAGCGCAGTGCCGATCGAAACATGGTCTTCGGCCGATCCTTCGGAACGCTCGAGATAGGCCCGGCCGACCTCGGCGGCTTCCAGGTAGAGTCCCAGTTCGATCAGGTAGAACACCTTGCGCCGCAGAAAGTTGGTGTTGTCCGGAAAACGCTGGCCGGCGCGGGCCAGGACGTCGAAGGCTCGCTGCCTCTCGTGCAGTAGCCAGTGCGCATGCGCCCGCATACTCCAGGTCGAGGAAATACGCTCGGCGGTTTCGCCGGCCCGGTCCAGGGCCTTGATGGCCTCACGATATTCTTCCAGTCCGAAGTGGCACTGGGCGAGATAAATGTAGATGACCTCCGGCGTTTCCCCGGTCACCTCGTCGATCAGCCCGGTTTCGATGGCCTTGTTGAAGCTGTTCCTGGCCAGTTCAAGCTGGCTGCGATTCAGGTGGATCAGCCCGTAGACCGTGTAGTAGCGTGGCGTGTCGACTCCTTCAGCTGCGGGATTTTCGACGTTCAGCAGCGCCTGTTCAGCCCGTTCGTAGTTGCCGTCCTGGACCAGGACGGAGGCGAGCTCAACGTAGTTGACCTCATCCTCGCCTTTGTCCTTTTTGGCCCACGACGCGCCGGGCGCGAGCAGGGCCGCACCGATCAGGCAAAGCAGCAGGAAGGGGCCGAAGGCGCGGCTCATGACAGGTCGAAGCGAACCTTCTGCTTGGCCCAGACCCGCACCGCTTCGCCCTTGTAGGTGGCCGGCTCGAAGCGCCAGGACTTGACCCCGTTGGCGGCCACGTCGTCAAAGGTGCCGGCCGGCGAGGACTCCAGAATCTTGACCCGTTCGACGTCGCCGGTGGGGCTGATGAGCAGCGACAGCAGCACGTAACCCTCGATGCCCCTGGCCTTGGCTCGCGGCGGGTAGGCCATGGAGCCCTGCTGCACCGGTCGCGGCGGATCATCCACCGAATCGTCGGTCATCACGACGTCGCCGGTGCCACCCAGCAGGTCGCCGCTGAGATTGCCGAGATCGTCGGCGCCGAAGCCCGGGATTCCCAGGTCCAGGCCGCTCAGGGTGCTGTCGAGGCCCACCAGCGGCGCGGGCGGCCGCCGGCTGGTCTGGCGTTTCGGGGGCGGCTTTCTATCGACGGTCTTCTTCTCTGGCGGCTTCTTTTCCTTCTTCTCGTAGTCGATCTTGGCTGCGGCGATCCGTTCGTCGGCGCGGGGGCCTTCGGAGTACTTGTTGATCAGGATCACCGTGGTGAAGACCAGTGCCGAGCCGATCAGCATCGACAGGAATCCGAAGATGTAGGGGCGTGGACTGTTGCGCAGCATTAGCCTTCTCCTGCTTCGAGGTTGGTCGCGACGCCGACATCTTGGGCGCCGGCCATACGGGCCTGGTCGACGACTTCGATCAGTCGCCGGGACGGGACGATTTCGTCGGTGACGACCAGGACGGATTTGTTGGTGGATGCCTTGAGGAGGTCGCGGACCCGACTCTGGACGACCCACACCTGGACCGGATCGCCGTTCAGATAGACCTCGCCGCCCTTGTCGATGTAGAGCCGAACGGCCTTGGTCGAGGCGGTGGTTGCGCTCGATGCCTGCGGCCGATCGATATCGACCTTCATGTCCTTGACGAAGGTCGTGCTCACCATGAAGAAGATCAGCAGGATGAACACCATGTCGATCAGCGGCGAGATGTCGATCCCGCGGTCCTCGCTCTTGCGTTGACGATATCTCATAGCTTTTCCAGGTCCGGGCTGCAGATGATGTCCTTGATCTGCGCCAGTTCGAGTTCCAGTTCCGTTTCACGCCGGTCCAGCCAACCCTTCGCAAGCAGTCCCGGAATCGCCACCGCGAGCCCCATCTGCGTCGTGAACAGGGCTTGCGAAATGCCCCCGGCGATGCCGCCGGACTGGCTGAAAAGGGACATGTCGCCGAGCGATTCGAAGGTCTCGATCATGCCGACCACGGTGCCCAATAGGCCCATCAGCGGCGCCACGGATACGATGGCCGTAATCAGCTTGTCGAAACGCCGGATCCGTTCTTCGAACAGGTAGAAGCGCTGATCCAGATAGGGGCGCAACTCATCATGCGGGATCTGCTTTTCCTCGAACGCGATCAGGATCGCGGTGTCGATGACCCCGCGTCCGCTCATGGTCGGCGGCAGGGAGCCGGCTTCGAGGCGTTTCTCCTGGACCTGCCGGACCAGCCTGCGCACGCTCTGCACGCGACCGCGTTTCAGGTTGGCGTGACGATGCCCGATGGCGTACCAGAGCACCACCGTGGCCACCATTAGCGGGGGCATGACGAAGCCGCCCTGCTCCATGTACAGCGCCAGTTCTGAAAACAGCGTTTGCATCGATCAGGCGGCGGCTTTCAGGTCCAGTTTGCGATCCTGCCCGACATTGATCACGCGCAGGGCAGCGGCTTCCATGTTGTCCTTGATCTTGTCGGACCAGCCGGACAGCAGGTTCCCCACCAGCAGGGTGGGGATGGCCACGATCAGGCCCAGTTCGGTGGTAACCAGGGCAATCGCGATACCGCCGGAAAGCAGCTTGGGATCGCCGGTTCCGAACTCGGTGATGATGTCGAAGGTGGCGATCATGCCGGTTACGGTGCCCAGCAGGCCGAGCAGCGGCGCGACCGCGGCGATTACCAGGATGGCCGTGCCGAAGCGGTTCAGGTGCCCGGACTCGTGCAGGATCGCCTCGGACACGATGTCCTCGATGTGATCCCGGTCTCGGTCGAGATTACGGATTTCCGCACGCATGACCCGGGACGGGGAGTTGTTCTGGCGGGCGAGGTAGTCGATTGCATCTTCCTGGCGTCCGGAGCGGACCATCGGCTCGATCTTGTCGCAAAGGCCGTTGACACTGGTGGAGGAGCGCTGCAGAAAGGCAATCCGCAGAACGATCATGACCAGCGCAATGGCGCCCAGGACCACGATGACCCAGCCAATCGTGCCGCCGTCGTTGATCACGTCCAGGACCGTCTTGTCCGCCTGGGCCTCGATTTCCCTGGCCAGGGACTCGAACAGGAAGATCGGGATCATCGCCCCGCCGCTCCCTTCCATGATGGCTCGCGTTGCTTCGGCGGTGTCTTCCGGCCAAATCTTGAACCGGTTACCGCCGGCCGGGGCCAGCACGCCGGCGACGTCCCCGGCCCGTCCGTAGGCAGCGATGTTGCCGATCTTCAGGATCTCCCCACTGACCTCGTGTCCATCCTGGGCGTAGAACACGCCTTGCGTTCGGCTGATGGCGCCCAGTTCGCGGACCAGCGCATCACCCTGTTCGAACAGGATCCGGATCCGGGCCGCATCGCCGGCACCGGCAAACGCCTCGCTGTCCAGGGCGTCGATGCCATACTGTTCCAGCGTTGATCCGGCCTGCTGGAAGGTCGCCGCGAGAACTTCCCGGTTCTTCGCATTCGCAATGACCTTCTCTTCGGCCTCGGTCACGCTCTCCTGCAGCTGTCCCACCCTTGCGTCAAGGTTGACCACCGTAGCCTGCAGCGCGTTCACTTCGCCGCGCAGCGCCGACTGCTCGGCGGCGAAGCGTTCCCGGCTGGCGGCGATCCGGCGCTCGAGATCCTGCCGTTGAGCCTCCAGGAACGCGAATTCCTTCTGGTAGGCCTCCTCGATGGTCAGACCCGGGTCCGGCTGAGGCGCCGGTTGCTCGGCGACCGGTTGCCGGGCATCCGGCGCGACCGTGGCGGCGGCTGATTCGGCTTCTTCCTGAGCCAAAGCCGAGCCGGCGATCAGCAGGAGCGAGAGGAGCAGTTTGCGCAGCATGATCAGGGTCCTCCCTGGATGCGGCCGGCGATGGCGTTGGGAAGAACGAAATACCCCTGTCGGATCTGTTTCTGCAGGGAATCGAAGAGACCCTCGATGGCCCTGATCTGATCTTCGTCATCGACCACCTGGAACTGCCAGGCACCGCCCTGAGCGACGACCTCACCGTAGCGATCGTCCTGGGTGCGGAAGAACATCATGATCGTGCCCAGCTTGGCGACGTCGGCCAGGAGGCGCTCGCCGCCCAGGTCGATGGTCTGGCTGTAGAGTCCGTTCTCCCGGGTCAGTCGAAGCTCGTCCTCGTAGAAGGCCCACAGGCGGTTCGCGCCACGATTGGCGGGTATGACGTTGGTCTCGAGCTGGACCTTGATCTCATCCAGCTCGGCCAGCCGCTCGTCCCGCTTGAAGGGCAGCGATTCGGCAATGTGATCGCGGAGTTCCTCGACGGCGACGAGCAGGACCGGCATCAGGTTCTCGTTGTCGACACCGGCCTCTGCTGCTTCTGCCAGATACTCGTCACGCTGTTGCTGCAGCTGCTTGATCTGGGTATCGACGCGGTTCCGGTTGGCTTCCAGCTCGGCCCGCTGCTGGGCCAGGGCCTGCATCTCGGAGCGGTGTTCCTGCTTGAGCAGATCCAGCTCCTGGTTGAGCGTCTCGACCTCGCTGCGCAGTTCGATGAGGCGTTTGGCGAACTGGTCCGTGTCCTGGGCGACGGCGCCGGCAAACAGGCTCGCACTCAGCAGGCCGACGGCAACCCGCCCGGTCAATCCATTAAACACATATGCCATTTCAATATCCGTTGAACTTTCCAGGCGCGCACGCACAAGCCGCCGAGGTTGAAAACCCGATGAGAATAGGAAGGATTTGTGACAGTGTTGTTACACCGTGGGGCGTGGCCCAAGGTTGAATCGTAGCGATCGATGATTGCGGTTCCATGACGCTGCAGGCGTTTCAACCGGCGCCCTTGCATGGGACAATTCGGCGTTGCCCATGACTCTCGATGCAATGCCCGCTCCGAATGCCTACCACCAGCCCTGGCTGTTGATCGATCAGGGGAATTCCCGGGTCAAGTGGGCATTGCTGGGCGATGGTCAACCGGGACCGCAACACGCGGCCGATTCGCCCGATGCGGCGCTGGCAGCCATCGAGCCCCTGGTCTTCGATCGGGCGGCCATCGCGGCCAGCGGGGATGCGAGTGAACTGGTCCGTGGACTGCAAGCCGCCAGGCCCGGACTTGCCGTGGTCGAAGCGCGGACAGGATCGTCCTTCGGCATGCTCACCAACGCCTATTCCGACCCCGCGCGCATGGGCGTGGATCGCTGGCTGGCCATGATCGGCGCCCAAACCCTCACGCGGGAGGCCTGCTGCGTCATGGACGTGGGGACAGCGGTGACCGTTGACCTGGTCGGCGCGGACGGCGTTCACCGTGGCGGCTGGATCGTCCCCGGGCCGGAACTCATGCGCCGCTCCCTGGCCCTGGGAACGCGTCGGGTCGGCGATCATGACGGGCTGGCCAAGGTGGGTCTGTGGGGCACGGACACGCCGGAAGCCGTGGTCGCCGGAACGCGGGCGGCCATTCGCGGGCTGGCGTTCGAGGCGATCCGCTCAGCAGCGCCGGACAAGCCCAGGTTGCTGTTGACCGGCGGTGGGGCGGCGGCGCTCGCCTCCCGGTTGGACCTTGCCGAGTTCGGCGCGGAACTGGTGCCCGACCTGGTGCTTCGCGGCCTGGCTGCCTGGGTCGAAGAGCGGGGTGTCCCATGATTGCCCGGGGCCTGCTGTTCCTGGCATTGCTCGCCAACCTGGCGTACTACGGGTGGCACACGCGCGGCGGGCGCATCACCGAGCCGCCGGCCCGGTCGTCGTCACCGCCGCCGCCTGCGCACCTGCCGGAACTCGTACTCCTGGAAGAAAGGGAGCGGGAGTTGCTGGAGCAGGGAGAGGTTCGGCTTGGTCGGAGCGGCGGCCCGGTGTCCAACTGTTTTACCCTGGGACCGTTTTCGAATCAGGCAGACCTGCGGCGCGCCTTCAACGCTATCGCACCCCACATCGAAAAGAGCCGCCAGCGCCAGACCGTCGAGACCGTTGACCGGGGCTTCTGGGTCTATCTGCCGGCGGTGCCCACGCGGGAGGATGCGCTGCGAGTGGCCCGCGACCTGAATGCAGCCGGCCTGCGCGACTATTACGTGGTCACCGCCGGGGAGCAGGAAAACACCATCGCCCTGGGGCTGTTTCGCCAGGAGGAAAATGCCCGGCGTCGCCTGGCCGCCCTGAAATCCCTGGGCTTCGAGGACGCGGAGATGGACCGCCGAAGTGAAGAGACCCTGTCCTATTGGCTGGACTATGCTCGCTTGCCCGACGCTGCGCCTCCATGGGAACGGATCGTCGCCTCCGGCAGCGGGATGGAACACCGGCCCATCCCCTGTTTCCGCTAGCCGCATCCTTTGACCCAGATCAATGGATCGGATGCCGAATGCCCGTAGAGTTGGAGTCGGGCCGGAGATCGGAGACCGTGCCATCTCACCATGCCCCCCACCCCTCGAGAATTGGTCTCCGCTCCGGCTGTCCTTTTGCGTTTCCCCGACAAGTGAAATCTGGCTGTCATAATCAGGCGCTAAGGTTGGGCGTGAGGCATCGGGGAGGGGCGTCCCCCGCGATCCCAGCGGCTGCATCCCACGCACCGCTCCCAGCTCCGATTTCTCGGCCTATTTGGCAAGCATCCCGCGGTCCCTTCCTTTTGAGGCCGCGGGCTTTTTTTTGGGAACATGAAGAACGCGATGG
>JAWVZU010000127.1:0-10973 GCA_033722075.1 Lysobacterales bacterium | reverse complement strand
TTCAGGTCATCCAGGCCGGTGGCACTGATCCGGAATTCGCGGGCCTGTTCGGTGCGGTTGATCACGCGCAGGGTATAGCTGTTCTCTATCTTGCGGGGGTCCTCGATGCGATACAGGGCATTGCGGTCGCGAATCACGTCGACCGTGAGGACCGGCCGATTGGCCACACCGTAACCCCACAGCCCGGTCAGCACCAGCAGCAGCGCCGCATAGATGAAGGTTCGGAACCGGAAAACGTGGGTCGGTCGTCCCTCGACGGCGTTCTGGGTGGTGTACCGGACCAGTCCGCGAGGATACTCCATCTTGTCCATGACCTCGTCGCAGGCGTCGATGCACGCGCCGCAGGCGATGCACTCGTACTGCAGGCCTTGCCGGATGTCGATACCGGTGGGACAGACCTGAACGCACATCTTGCAGTCGATGCAGTCGCCGAGGTCGATTTCGTCGCGATCAGCCTTGCGCGAGCGCGCGCCGCGCGGCTCCCCGCGTCCTACGTCGTAGGAAATGATCAGCGTGTCCCGATCGAACATCGCGCCCTGGAAGCGCGCATAGGGGCACATGTACTTGCAGACCTGTTCGCGCAGGTAGCCGGCGTTGCCATAGGTGGCCAGCCCGTAGAACAGGATCCAGAAGGCTTCCCAGAAGCCGAGGTCCAGTTCGACGACCTTGACGGCCAGTTCGCGAATCGGCGTGAAGTAGCCGACGAAGGTGAAGCCGGTCCACAGCGCAAAGCCGATGAAAAGCACCTGCTTGGCGCCCTTGCGCAGGACCTTCTCCCGGCTCCAGGGGGCGGCATCGAGTTTCCTGCGGCGGCGCGCCGGTCCCTCGGTGAGACGCTCCAGGAAAAAATACACTTCGGTCCACACGGTCTGCGGGCAGGCATAACCGCACCACAGGCGTCCGGCAAGAGCGGTGAAGAAGAACAGGCTCAGGGCGGCGATGATCAGCAGCCCCGTGAGCAGAATGAAGTCCTGGGGCCAGAAGGTCAGCCCGAAGACGTGGAACTTTCTCGCAGGGAGGTCGAAAAGCAGCAGCTGGCGGCCGTCCCAGGCCAGCCAGGGCAGGACATAGAAGATTCCCATGAGGACCCAGACGACAACCTTTCGCAGGCTCTGGAAACGACCGGTCGCCTCGTGGGGATAGATCTTCTCCGCCTTCTCGTAGAGGCTGACGACTGCAGGCTCGAGGTCCTTCCGGCCCTTGTCCCGGCCGGAGGACTTGTTGGTGGCATTCTCGCTCATTGTGGGGGGACGTCGTGGTCCGCTTGTTCAGCGTTCAGCTTGTCGGCACTGCGCAGCAAAAGCCAGGTAATCCAACTGGAACCCGCGCTCAGGGCCCACAACAGGAAGAACAGGATGCTGAACAGGGCCGTCCCGGAAACCGGCTCGTCACCGGGATCCCCCCAGGTCAGTGTGTCCAGGTCGACCAGGCCGGCGGCGAGCAGGGTCGCCACGCCCGAGAGCAGGAACGACGGCCAGAGGATCGCCCCAAGCCGCTGGGCGAGCGGGCGCTTTGGCACATCGGGCAACTGATCGCGGCGCATCTTCCCCGGTCACTGATCCGAAGACATGGAATACACATAGGCGGCCAGGACCTTGACCCGGTCTTCCCCTAGGGTCTGTTCGAAGGCCGGCATCTGGCCGTTGCGGCCCTCGGCAATGGTCGTCGTCAGGCTGTCCATGGTTGGCTCGTAAACCCAGGCCTCGTCGGTGAGGTTGGGTGCCCCAAGGGCCACATTGCCCTTAGCCTGCGGTCCGTGGCAGGCCGCACAGAACATCCCATACTTGGGCTGCGCCTCGGCCGCCTTCGCTGCGTCGTGATCCAGGCCGCTCAGACTCAGCACGTAGTGCGCCATGTTCTCGACCTGTTGCGGTCCACCCAGGGCGGCCTGCCAGCCCGGCATCGCGGCCACCCGGCCATTGCTGATGCTGGTGAGGATCTGCTGCGGCGCGCCGCCCCACTGCCAGTCGTCATCGGTCAGATTGGGAAAACCGGTAGCGCCGCGGCCGTCCGAACCGTGGCACTGGGCGCAGTTGTTGCCGAACAGGTTGAAACCGGCTTCCATGGCTTCGGCGTTCTGCGCCAGGGTCGGAATGTCCTGCCGGGCATATTCCTCGAAGATCGGCCCGTAGCGGGCTTCGGCCTCGGTAACCTGCTCGGCGTACTGGTCTTCCTGGGACCAGCCGAGGATCCCACCGTAGACCCCGGAGCCGGGATAGAGCACGAGGTAGATGACGCCGAACACGATGGTTCCGTGGAACAGCAACAGCCACCAGCGTGGCAGCGGGTTGTTGTACTCGGTCAGGTCGCCATCCCAGACGTGCCCGGTGGTGTTTTCAGCCGATTGATCCTGTTCGATCTTGATGCGCGACGTCCAGGTCAGGAGGAGAATGTGGGCGACCAGCGTCGCCACCGTGATGATCAGAACGTAGACCTGCCAGCCAAGACTCATTTGCGTTGCTCCATGTCTTCGACGTCGATATTGCGATCCTCTGGGTCCAGTGCGAGTTGCGCCGCCTCGTCAAAGCGCCGCCGGTTGCTGCGGGTATAGGCCCAGCCGACCACGCCCAGGAAGGCGACGATGAGAATCGCCGTGATGATTCCGGAAACGATGCCCCAGTTCATTGGGTCTGCAACCTCGGCCGGGCCGACCCCAGCCCCTGCAGGTAGGCGATGATCGCGTCCATCTCGTCCTTGCCGTCCAGGGCCTCGGCGACGCCGCCGATCTGCTCGTCCGTATAGGGGTGCCCCAGGGTACGCAGGGCGCGCATGCGGGCCTCGACCGCATCCACATCCAGAGCCGCCCCGTCCAGCCACGGGAAGCCGGGCATGTTGGATTCGGGGACGACATCCCGGGGGTTCAGCAGATGGACGTAATGCCACTGGTCGCTATAGCGTCCGCCGACCCGATGCAGGTCCGGGCCGGTACGCTTGGAACCCCACTGGAAAGGCCGGTCGTAGACGAATTCCCCGGCGACCGAGTAGGGGCCGTAGCGCTCGGTCTCCCAGCGGAAGGGCCGGACCATCTGCGAATGGCAGACGTAGCAGCCCTCGCGGATGTAGATGTCCCGGCCGACCAGTTCCAGCGGCGGGTAGGGCTCGACGCCTTCGGCCGGCTCCACGACGCTGGACTGATACATCATCGGCAGGATCTCCGCGAGGCCGCCGATGCTGATGACGACCGCGACCAGGATGGCCATGAGGCCGACGTTCTTTTCGATCTTTTCGTGTCCGAATGCCATCGTCTTCTCCTCAGGCGGCCTGGGTTGCCGGGTCCAGCACTTCCTGCTCGGTCGCACCGGAGCTCTGCTGCCAGGTCTTGTAGAGGTTCCAGCACATCACCAGGGCGCCGGCCAGGAACAGCACGCCGCCCAGCAGCCGCACATAATAGTAGGGATAGGTGACGGCCAGCGACTCCATGAACGTATAGGTGAGCGTCCCGTCGTCGTTGACGGCCCGCCACATCAGGCCCTGGGTTACCCCGGAGATCCACATCGCGGCCACGTAGAGCACGATGCCGATGGTGGAGATCCAGAAGTGCCACTCGATCAGGCGGATGGAATACATTTCCTTGAGTCCGAACATCCGCGGGAACAGGTGGTAGATCGAGCCCATGCTGATCATGGCCACCCAGCCCAGCGCACCGGAATGCACATGACCGATGGTCCAGTCGGTGAAGTGGGACAGCGAGTTCACGGTCTTGATCGACATCATCGGCCCCTCGAAGGTCGACATGCCGTAGAACGACAGGGAGACGATCATGAACCGGATGATCGGATCGGTCCGGAGCTTATGCCATGCACCGGAGAGGGTCATGATGCCGTTGATCATGCCGCCCCAGGACGGCGCCAGCAGAATCAGCGAAAACACCATGCCGAGCGACTGTGCCCAGTCCGGAACCGCCTGGTAATGCAGGTGATGGGGGCCGGCCCACATGTAGATGGCGATGAGCGCCCAGAAGTGCACCACCGACAGGCGGTAGGAGTAGATGGGCCGCTGCGCCTGCTTGGGCACGTAGTAGTACATCATGCCCAGGAAGCCCGCGGTGAGGAAGAAGCCGACCGCGTTGTGCCCGTACCACCATTGCACCATCGCGTCGACCGCGCCGGAGTAGATTGGATAGCTCTTCCAGAGCGACACCGGAATGACGAGGTTGTTGACGATGTGCAGGACCGCGACGGTAATGATGAAGGCCCCGTAGAACCAGTTGGCGACATAGATGTGCTTGACCCGCCGCTTGGCGATGGTGCCGAAGAACACCACCCCGAAGGCCACCCAGACCGCCGTGATGAGCAGGTCGATCGGCCATTCCGGTTCGGCATATTCCTTGCCCTGGGTGATGCCCAGCGGATAGGTGATGGCGACCAGTACGACGACCAGCTGCCAGCCCCAGAAGGTAAACGCGGCCAGCCCTGGCGAGAACAGGGGCACGTGGCAGGTTCGCTGAACCACGTGATAGGCGGTCGCAAACAGCGCGCAGCCCCCGAAGGCGAAGATGACCGCGGAGGTGTGCAGCGGTCGCAACCGGCCATAGGATATCCAGGGCAGGTCGAAGTTCAGGGCCGGAAACGCCAGCTGGGCCGCGATCCACACGCCGACCAGCATGCCGACCACGCCCCATACCATGGTCATGACCGTGAACTGGCGGACAACCTTGTCGTTATAGGTCAGGGCTTCGGACATCAGGGAGTCCTTCCGTTTGAGTCAGGAGAGAATGCGCCAATTATTCGGTTGCCGGCGCGGGTGCAGTTGATCCAGGTCAAACTCATTTCCGGCCCGCATGGATTCAAATCAGAAAAAACTAATATGCAAAAATGCCGAGGTCGGGCTTGCGAGTCAGCGCAACCCCCACAACGTATCCGAAGGTAATGAGCGCCGCGGCGGTAAACGCGGCTCGCGATGCTTGTGATCGCGCCGGTCTCAGGGCCTGAAAGCCCAGCAGGATGTAGGCCACAAGGCCCAGGACCTTGGCTGTCAGCCAAGGTTGTTGCAGGGGATATTGGGACAGCAGGATTGCCAGACCGATCGCGCTGGCCAGCAGGATCGTATCGATCACGTGGGGTGCGATGCGGAGCACTCGCCAGCGTCGCCAGTCGATGCCGCCAAGCTGGGCCGCAGAACGACCCAGGAAAAGGCACCCACTGACGATCACGCACCCGACGTGCAGGTATTTGAGCAGCACATAGGAAGACATCAACCGGCTAGCCGGACCGGGCGACCCATGCGTTGCACCATCCGCGTGCGTTGACCAGCTTGCCGGCAAAGATCGGACAGGGTCGCCACGCGTCCTTGTCCGAGCCCTGGACCAGATTGCAGTTGGCGCAGGTCTGACCCGGTTCGAAGCGCGGGTACATGGACTTCTCCACGTCCGCCGCGTCGTTCCGGTAGCCGAGGGCCCGTGCCGAGGGGTCGTCCTCCTGCAGTCTTGGCAACCCGGCTGCCAAAGCCGGACCGATGCCACTCACCGAAGCGACCATCACGGTCCGGGCAGTCATGGAGAGGAATGCTCGCCTGTGCATGGAATTTCCGTTTGCCGATCCGGTCCTATTTTAAACACATCGGGACCGTTGACCCAGATCAATGCCGGTCCGGGGTGCGGTCCTAGACTGGGGATGATGCCGGCCCACGCGGGCCGAGGAGGCAACATGAACGAATCCAGATGCCTGGTCGTCGGAACCGACGGCAGCGAACCGGCCGGGCGAGCCGTGGATTTCGCCATCGAGCAGGCCGTGGAGCGCAACCTGAAGCTGATTCTTGCCACGATCGTCGATTGGCCGAGCGGCATGCTGTTCCCGGAAGCGGCACCGGTCGCACCGGCGCTGGACGCAGAGTGGTTCGAGCGCGCCGAAAACGAGATGATGGCTTCCGCTCGGGCCAAGATCCTGGATCGGGAAGCCGAAAAAGTCGAAAAGGCGGGCGTGGCTGTCGAAGCGGTCGTGACCTTCGGCTCTCCTTCAAGGGAACTCCGGGAGCTGGCGGAGACCCGTAATGCCGAGGGCATCGTGGTGGGACGCCACGGGCAAGGCGTGCTGCACCTGCCGATTTTCGGCGGCGTGGCCAGTTCGCTGGTACAGGGCGCGACGTGCCCGATTTACGTCGTTCCCTGAGCGTACGGCTAGATCCGGGCGAGATCAGCGATAGGACTTGTGGCATTCCGCGCAGGTATTGAGCAGGCGCCCGTAGAGGGCGGCGCGGGATTCCCAGCGAGCCGATTGCAGGGCTTCGCTGCCGCTTTCGCGTACCTTTTCCGCGAGTAGGGCGATCGTTTCCTGGTCCGGGTTCTCGAGTTGTGCCGGCTCGAGTGACGACTTCACCAGAGCAGAAGCGCCGGCCATCCACGATCCTTCACTGCGACCCACCAGACCTTCCCATAGCCGATCGGCCGCCCAGATGTGGCGTGCCATCGCTTCTGGCACGGTTTTCCCATCCGGAGCCGGGGTCGAAGATTCGAAACGGAAACTCTGGATGCCATGCAGTTCATGACAGGCGCCACAGGAATTGGCCAGCCGACCGGTCTTGAAGGCGGCCTGGGAGAGAGTTCTTGCCTCGGCGATTTCCCCTGCCAGCGCGGCGAACCGCGAGCGGACATCAGCAAAGGCCGGTTCCTTTGGCGCGATGGTCGCAAGCTGTTTCGCCCAGTGCCGGGCACCCTCCAGATTGCCGTTGATGATGGCCGTCTGGATCAATGTTGCCCGGGTGAATCGCTCGTGCATCTCGGCCCGGGTGGCCTGTGACTCTCCGACCAGGACTTCGGGTTGCGCGGTCAGGCTGAATATCAGCAGAATCTCGAGCATGGTCCTCTCCCGGGTGGTGGCAGGAATAGATTAGCACCAAAGAATCGGCTACCGTTGCGACGTCTCGAACAGCAAGCGATGACGATGCACCCCGGAGCAAGAAAGCTGGCGCAGGTGGTTGTTGGCCTGGTGGCCGTGGGCGGGGGATTCCGGCTCGACGAGTTGGCGCGGCTGAATCAGGGAAGCAACCTCGGCGTGACCTTTCTTGCCGGGGCCCTTTTCTTGATGATCGGCGGGCTGGTATTGACTGCCTATTCCCTGTTCGTAGGCCGTGAGGACATCATGGGTTTCGTTCGGGGGAGCCGGGCCACGCGGAAGGCCTTTGGGATGCTTTCGCTGTGTGCCTGCGCAGCCGGCATGGGAACTGGCGTATATTTGATGGCTTCCGGGTCGGTTAGCGCCGGCCCCTTCCGGGCCGAGGTGTTCCTGATTGCCGGCGGGCTGTTCCTGGGCTGGTGGGGATTGGGGCTGTTGACCATGCGGTCGACCGGAGTTCCGCCGGACGGGGCTAATGGGGACCGGGCAGATTCTTCGAAGAACTAGGACGACAATGAGGGTTGGAGGGGTTCATGCATAGCAGATCGATTTGGTGGATGTTTGTCACGGTTTTTTTCCTGGCGGCCTGCGCCGGTGGCCCGCGGGAACGCCTGGAACTGGCCCGTGATATCGAATCCCATGACAGCATCGGAGTGCTCCCGATCAACTTCATGGAGAAACCGGAAGCCCGGGTCTACTCGAATCCGGTGAAGTTTGCCGGCACCGTGGGTCGCATTGCCGTGGCCAAGGCGGACGACACGACGCGCAGGAAGTTTTCCACGGCGCTAGACGAAGCGCGCTACAGCTATCAGGAAGATGTCTCGTCAAAGCTGATCGAACGCTTGCAGGAGGCCGGCTTCGATGCCGAATACATGGAATTCAACCGCAGCATCGACAACGTGCTGGGGGCGGTCCCCCCGGGGCAGTTCGAACGACGTTACCCGAAAGACACCGGGTATGACCTGCTGCTGGACGTCTACGTCGAGTATTTCGGGTATGCCGCTCCGAGCCTGGGCGAGGATTATCTGCCCACCGGCCATATCGCGGTCCGGGTCGTGGACGGGGCGACTCTCGACACCGTCTACCAGTCGGAGATCCATTACCACCCGATGGACCCGGAGGCCGAGGTCGTAAAGATCGAGGCCGACCGTGCGTACACTTTCGAAGAATTCGAAGACATCCTCAACGACATTCCCAAGGCCAGGGAAGGGCTCAAGGCGGCCACCCAGGCGTTGATGGCGGCGCTGGTCGACGAGTTGTCTGGAGCGTAGGCCGCGGCCGCTTACGACGGCCTGTGGGAGGGTCGAGATAAAGCGCCCGAATCCCGGGTCCAGATCGCCTTTTTCTATTGAGCAAAAGGCTAAAATACTGTAAAATATGAGGTTTTCCACCGTCCGAAAGGAGAAGGCGTATTTCTATCTCACAAGGCGATACCATCCTCCACCCCCAGCATGGCGTTGGGCTCATCAAATCGATCCGACGCGTCAGCTTTTCCGGCGAGGAGCCGCGCAAATTTGCCAAGCTTTTCTTCAAGCGCGACAAGCTCACCGTCATGATGCGGCCGGACGATCTCGATGAAACAGTCCGCAGCATTATCAGCGCCGCTGAGGCACGTAAGGTATTGAAACACCTCGAATCGAACGATTCGGAGATGAGCTCGCACTGGAAGACACGAGCCAAGAAGAACGAAGCCGCTATCGCCGGCGGCGATCCCTACGACCTGGCCACCATCTACAAGGGATTGTCGCGAATGCAGCAATCCGGGCAGAGCCTGCGCGCTGCGGATCGCAAGCACATGCAGACTTCGATGGACTTTCTTTCCGAGGAATTGGCTGCGGCCCTGGGCAAGTCCCAGGCGCAGGTCGAGAAGATGATCCACGATCGATGCCAGCTGCCGGAGAAACAGGACTGACGGTTCTCCAACCGCCTGAAGAAAAAACCCCGCACTGCGCGGGGTTTTTTTTTGCGGATGCTAGACCTTGAGAACCAACTTGCCGAAGTTGTCCCCGGTGAAGAGCTTGCGCAGCGTCGCGGGGAAGTTCTCCAGGCCTTCGGCGATGTCCAGCTTGTATTTCAGCTCACCGGATTGCAGCCAGCCCGCCATCTCCTGCGCTGCCTCGTGATAGCGCCTGGCGAAGTCGAACACCACGAACCCTTCCATGCGGGCGCGCCGCACCAGCAGGTTCAGGTAGTTGCTCGGTCCCCGGATCGGCCCCGTGTTGTTGTACTGGGAGATGGCGCCGCAGATGACGATTCTCGCACCGGTGGCAATCTGACTCAGAACCTGGTCGAGGATTTCGCCACCCACGTTGTCAAAGTAGACATCGATGCCCTCGGGACAGTGCGTTTTCAGTCCGGCCCGAACGTCCTCGTTCTTGTAGTCGATGCAGGCATCGAAGCCGAGGTCGTTGACGACCCAGCCGCATTTCTCCGGTCCGCCGGCAATGCCGACCACCGGGCAGCCCTTGATGCGGGCAATCTGGCCGACCACCTGACCGACGGCACCGGATGCGGCCGACACGACCACCGTGTCACCCGCCTTGAGCTGCCCGACTTCCAACAGACCGAAATAGGCCGTCATGCCGGGCATCCCGAGGGTTGCAAGGTATAGGGGCAACTCGGCCAGCGACGGGTCGACGATATTGGTCTGGCGACCGTCCGATACGGCGAAGCGCTGGACGCCGAAAAGCCCTTGAACCTTTGCGCCTACCGGATATTTTTCATGGCTGGAGGCCACCACTTCGCCGACGGCACCCGCCCGCATCACTTCACCGATCTGCACCGGTGGCACGTAGGACCGCACGTCGCGAATCCAGCCGCGCATGGCAGGGTCCAGCGAAATGTACTCGTTTCGGACCAGGAACTGACCTTCCCCGATCTCGGGGATAGGCTGGGTCTTCAGTTCCCAGGTGTCGTCGCCGGGCATGCCCTCGGGGCGCTGGGCGAGACAGATTTGCAGGTTTTCGTCAGTCATTGGTCAGTCCTTGGTCGTGAGTCAAAAAGCTCTTCTTGAGCGGAAGAGCGGGAAACAGGAAAGCAGGAAAACGGGAAAGGGCCGCTCTGCCGTAACGGGTGCGGGACAGGAAAATCATTTCAATAGGCCATCATCCTCGAGCAGCGGAAACGAATCGTCATCCTCGGGCAGCGGCACGCTGACCCGGGGATCCAGACACAGAAACCATGGATGCCCGCCTGCGCGGGCATGACGAAAGGGTGGCGATAGGTGGCAACAGCACCAGTGGTTCACTTGGCGACCAGGCCGCCGTCGACCGGCAGTGCGTGGCCGGTGACGAAGCTGGCCGCATCGGAGGCCAGCCACAGCACGGCCTCGGCAATCTCCTCGGGCCGGCCGAGGCGGCCGATCGGATGATCGGCGACCAATGCCGGCTCGGCTTCGGGCTTGAGGGCCAGTGACTCTTCCAGCATCCGCGTCCGGATGACACCGGGGCAGACGGCATTGATCCGAATGTTGTACTTCGCGTACTCGACGGCAGCCGCCTTGGTCATGCCGACCACCGCATGCTTGCTGGCGAAGTAAGGTGTGCCCATCTTGCCGCCAACCAGTCCGGCGACCGAGGCGTTGTTGACGATGACGCCACCGCCCTGCTCGAGAAACTGGCGGAGCTGGTATTTCATGCCCAACCAGACGCCCTTGCTGTTCACCGCCATCACCTGGTCGTAATCCGCTTCTTCGTGGTCGGCAAGCTTCTTGAAGACGGCCCCTTCGATGCCCGCATTGTTGAATGCGATGTCGAGCCGACCAAAAGCCGCGACGGTCTCCTCGACCATCGCTTCCACCGCCCCGGCATCGCGGACGTCGACTTCGATCGCCACGGCGGTGCCGCCCGCCTCCTCGATCGCGTTCGCGATCGCCGTTGCGCCACTTCCGGACAGGTCCGCTGCCGCCACCAGGGCGCCGCTTCGGGCAAACGCCTTTGCCGTAGCGCTTCCGATGCCGCCTGCCGCACCAGTCACCAACACTGATTTCCCTTCCAAGCCGGTCTCCCATTCTGCGTCGATCACGCGCAAGTCTACCTCGGATGGACGGGCCTGGTTTCGTTCGTGGCATTATCGGGACCATGGAAGTTGATCCGACCCGGAAAACGGCCCGAATATCCGGCGTCGCGCCGCCGGCCCCGGAGT
>JAWVZU010000126.1:0-11019 GCA_033722075.1 Lysobacterales bacterium | reverse complement strand
TCCGGAGTGATTTCGAATAGACCGGGAGGGCGTCTACGCGGTCAAGGTGATTTCGATCAGAATCGAGTCCTGGAGGACTTCGAGCGTGGCCCGATGTCCCGCCGGGCTGGAAATCGACGCCTGCTGTAGTTCGCCGGCAACCTGAACCTGCCCGGCGACGATCGTCCACGTGCGGGCACTGTCGTCGGGCTCTTCCAGCAGGCTCCCGGCATGCATTCGGAGGCGCCGAATCCGGGTCCCATTCGCTTCGTCGACCAGCTCGGCGGTTCCCCACTCATGGACCTCGACCGGATGCACCGTGGCCGCCGGGTGGTCCTCCGAGCGCAGGGCCTCGACTACTTTCTTGACCTGCTGCGACCGTTTCAAGTCGGCGACCAGCACCGCGTCGCCGTCGTCGATGATGGCCAGATCACGCACCCCGACGGCCGTGATCAAACGGCCGCTGGCCCTGACGAAACATCCCTCGCTCTCGATTGCCAGCGCCTCACCGATGAGGCGATTGCCGTGCTCGTCGGCCGTGGCCAGCTGGCTGAAAGCCTGCCAGGAACCGACGTCGTTCCAGCCGATGCTACAGGGCACGATGGCGGCCCGTTCGGTTTTCTCCATCAGCGCATAGTCGATGGAGATCCCGGGCGCCCGCTCGAAATCCGCCTCAGGCAGGGTCAGCGGGCTGACCAGCGGCCCCGCCTCCACGCAGGCCCGAGCAGCGGCGAGCACCTCCGGCGCGTGTCGATCAAGTTGCTCCAGCAGACCACCGACGGGGAAGCAGAAAATGCCCGAGTTCCACAGGTAGGCGCCGCTGTCGACGTAGCGCCGGGCGGTCTCCAGGTCCGGCTTCTCGACAAAACGGTCTACGGCGTAGCCGGCATCGCCGAGTGCGTCACCCCGCCGAATGTACCCGTAGCCGGTCTCCGGATGCTCGGGTTCGATTCCGAAGGTGACCAGATAACCCTGTTCGGCCAGCGAAACGGCACGCTGGACCGCCAGTCCAAATGCTTCCAGGTCGTCGATGATGTGGTCGGCGGGCATGATGAGAATGACCGCGTCGTTGGACCACTGCCGTTGCGCATAGAGCGCGGCGACGGCTGCAGCGGGTGCCGTATTGCGACCGGTCGGTTCGAGAATATAGTGCATGCGGCCGGTGGCCGCCTCCGGATGCTGCTGGTAGGTATCCCGGGTCATCAGGAAATGATCCTGCCCGGTGACCGTTATGACGTCTCCGGAACCGAGGACTAGCGCTCTTCGCAGCGTCTTGCCGATGAGCGTATCGCCATCGGGCAACGCCATGAACGGCTTGGGATGGGACTGGCGGGAGGCAGGCCAGAGCCGTGTGCCCGCACCGCCGGAGAGAATAACGGGGATCAGTTGGGTCATATGGCTAATCGTGAGGTTGATGAAAATCCGCCAGGCACAGGGCAAGCTGCTCCTGCCAGGTGGGGACCTGCAGCCCGAACGACTTCTGGAAACGACCATTGTCCAGCACCGAGTAGGCCGGACGCTTTGCCGGGGTCGGAAACTCGCTGGTGGGGATTGGTGCCAGCTCGGGCGCGCGGCCGATCCAGCCGGACGCTGCGGCATGAGTCAGGAAAGCCTCTGCAAACCCGTACCAGCTCGTCTGTCCGGTGGCGCTGAGGTGGTAGATGCCGGATCGCTCGCGCCAGTTGTCTGCGTCGATGCAGCGTTGCATGGCCGCGGTGCTGAGCTGGGCGAGCATTCGTGACCACGCCGGAGCGCCATGTTGATCGTCGACGATGGTCAGGCGATCCCGGCTTTCCGCATGACGGAGAATGCTGCGCAGAAAGTTCTTCCCGTGATTGCCGTAGACCCAGGCTGTCCTGAAGATCAGGTGGTCGGCGCCGGATTCCCGGAGTGCTTTTTCCCCGGCAAGCTTGCTGCGCCCGTAGGCATTGACGGGATCGACCGGATCTTCCTCGCGGTAGGGGCGGTCCGCGTCACCGGCAAAAACATAATCGGTCGAAAAGTGCACGACCGGTGCCCCGGCCTGCCGTCCATAAGCCCCGATGACGCCCAGGGCCTCGCCATTGATGCGCAGCGCGGTCTCATAGTCGCTCTCGGCCTGATCGACGGCCGTGTAAGCTGCTGCGTTGACGATCAGGTCCGGGCAGCTCGCGGCCAGCGCCGCATCGAGACTTTCCGGCGCGCCCAGGTCAGCCCGGATTTCGCAGCGATCGCTTCGGCCCGCGGTGATCAGGGTGCCCAGGGGTCGCAGCGTCCGCTGCAACTCGTGGCCCAACTGGCCGCCGGGACCCAGGAGCAGGATCTTCATAGTTCGGGAAGTCGCTCAGGGTCCAGCTCTGCGAGCAACGGTGCCGCGGCGTCCTTGGCGGACAGGCTGGGGTTTTCCAGGGGCCACTCGATGCCGATTGCCGGATCGTCCCAGCGCACGGCCGAGTCCGCAGGACCGTGGTAGACCGTGGTGCAGTGATACCCGAACAGCGCGTAATCCGACATCACGCAGAAACCGTGCGCAAACCCGGGAGGGACATAGAGCTGGTGATGATTCTCCTTCGACAGCGTGGCGCCGGCCCAGCGGCCGAAATCCGGCGACCCGCGCCGGATGTCCACGGCCACGTCCCAGACCTCGCCTTCCAGCACGTAGACGAGCTTGCCCTGGGGGTTGGGATTCTGGAAGTGCAGTCCGCGCAGCACGCCGCGGGCCGAACGCGAGACGTTGGTCTGCACGAATTCGACATCCAGGCCGGCCTTGCGGTAGCGCTCGGCGTTCCAGGTTTCCATGAAGTAGCCGCGGTCATCGCCGAAGACCTGCGGCTCGAACAGCAGCAAACCGGGAATTTCCAGTTCCGTTACCTGCATCGCCTTATCGGACCAGCGATTTCAGGTATTGGCCGTAGCCGGTCTTGGCGAGCGGTTCCGCCAGCGCAAGGACCTGCTCGTCCGAGATCCAGCCCTGATCGTGAGCGATCTCCTCCGGGCAGGCGATGCGAAGTCCCTGGCGCTGCTCGACGGTTTCGATGAAGGTGCCGGCCGCCAACAGGGATTCGTGGGTGCCCGTGTCCAGCCAGGCGTAGCCGCGGCCCATCCGCTCCAGTGCAAGCTGGCCCATCTCGAGGTAGCGGCGGTTGAGGTCGGTGATCTCCAGTTCGCCACGCGGCGAGGGTTCGAGCGCTTCGGCCAGGTCCGGGGCCTGGCCGTCGTAATAATAGAGCCCGGTCACCGCGTAGTTGGACTTGGGCCGGGTCGGCTTTTCCTCGAGACTGACGACCTGGCCGGCCCGGTCGAACTCGGCGACACCGTAGCGCTCGGGGTCGGAGACCCAGTAGCCGAAGACCGTGGAACCGGTTTCGCGGGCATCCGCCCTCTGCAGAAGGTCCACCAGGCCGTGGCCGTAGAAGATGTTGTCTCCGAGGATCAGGCACGAGGGATCGCCGGCCAGGAAATCGCGGGCAATGATCAAGGCCTGCGCCAGGCCCTCGGGCTTGGGTTGGACCGCGTACGTCAACTCCAGCCCCCACTGCCGCCCATCTTCCAACAGGTTCTGGAATGCCGCCTGGTCTTCCGGCGTCGTGATGACCAGGATCTCCCGCATGCCCCCCAGCATCAGGGTCGACAGCGGGTAGTAGATCATCGGCTTGTCGTAGACCGGCAACAGCTGCTTGCTGGTCGCCCGGGTGATCGGATAGAGGCGCGTGCCGGAGCCGCCCGCGAGGATGATGCCTTTTCGTCTGTTCATCGGTCGTCTCCCCCGCCCAGGCGCTCGCCTCGGTAACTGCCGTCCAGGACCCGATCGCTCCAGGTCTGATTCTGCAGATACCACTGGATGGTCTTGCGAATGCCGCTGGCGAAGTTCTCGGCGGGTTTCCAGTTCAACTCGGACTGGATCTTGGATGCATCGATCGCATAGCGTCGGTCATGCCCCGGTCGATCCTTCACGAAGGTGATCAGCGCTTCGCGTGGATCGCCGGACTCCAGCGGCGCGATCTCGTCGAGGATGGAGCAGATGGTCGTCACCACATCGATGTTGGCCATCTCCGCATCCCCGCCGATGTTGTAGACCTCGCCGATCCGCCCATCTTCGAGGACCCGCTGGATGGCAGTGCAATGGTCGGTCACGTACAGCCAGTCCCGCACGTTCTTCCCGTCCCCGTAGACCGGCAGGGCCTCGCCCTTCTGCGCCTTGGTGATCATCAGCGGAACGAGCTTTTCGGGAAACTGGTAGGGGCCGTAGTTGTTCGAGCAGTTGGTGGTCAGCGTCGGCAGGCCGTAGGTATGGTGGAAAGCGCGCACCAGGTGGTCCGAGCTGGCCTTGGATGCCGAGTAGGGCGAATTGGGTGAATAGGGCGTCTCTTCCGTGAACTTGCCCGTGTCGCCCAGGGAACCATAGACCTCGTCGGTGGAAACGTGCAGAAAGCGAAACCGCGAGCGGTTCTTCTCATCCAGCCCGCGCCAGTAGCCGAGGGTTCGCTCGAGCAGGTTCAGGGTGCCGACGACGTTGGTTTCGATGAACGCTGCGGGACCGTCGATCGAACGGTCCACGTGGCTCTCGGCTGCGAAATTGATCACCGCATCGGGTTGATGCTCATCGAGCAGTCCGGCGACCAGTTCCGAATCGCCGATATCGCCCTGAACGAATACGTGGTCCGGCGAATCCATGACCGAAGCCAGCGTGTCGAGGTTGCCGGCATAGGTCAGCTTGTCGAGGTTGATGACGCGGGCGCGGCCGGCGGCCAGGGTCTCCAAAACGAAGTTGCCGCCGATGAATCCCGCCCCGCCTGTGACCAGCCAGGTTTGTCTGCTTCCATCCATGAGCGCGGATCCGGTTGATCAGAAGGGGATGTCGTCGTCGAAATCGTCGTTAAGGGGGGCCGAAGGTGCCTGTTCGCGGCCTTGCCTGGACTGTCCGCCGCCTCCCTGTCCGCCGCCCATGCCGGCACTGCCGCCGCCGCGGCTGTCCAGCATCTGCATGTCTTCGGCGACGATCTCGGTGATCCACTTTTCCTGGCCCTGCTGGTCCTGGTAGCTGCGGGTCTGCAGGCGGCCCTCGATGTAGACCTTCGAACCCTTTCGAAGGTATTCGCCGGCGATCTCGCCCAGGCGACCGAACATCACCACCCGATGCCACTGGGTATCTTCCTGCATCTCGTTCGTATTCCGGTCGCGCCATTGCCGGCTGGTGGCGAGCCGGATGTTCGAGACCGCGCTGCCGCTGGTGGTGTAGCGGGTTTCCGGGTCGGCACCCAGGTTGCCGACGAGAATGACTTTGTTGACTCCGCGGGACATGCGTCAAGCTCCCATAAAAAACGCCAAATGGTACCACAACCGGGACCGTCCACGAGACCGGAACCACGGGGAATGGTGAGTTGGCGGGGCAAACTCTATAATGCGCGAGCGCCCTTGTTTTTCCGGGAAGGAGTGGATGTCAGTCAGCGGTCCGCAATTACAGCATGCGCCCGAAATGGTCGGGCTGGAACAGATCCGAAGCCTGGTTGCGGACGACCTCGCCGCGGTGGACGAATACATCCGGCAGAGTCTCGACTCGGACGTGGTCCTGATTCGCCAGATTGCCGACTACATCATCGGCGGCGGCGGAAAGCGGCTTCGTCCGATCATGCACCTCCTGGCCGCCCGGGCCCTCGGCTACCGGGGCGAACACCATATTCGCCTGGCGGCAACCATCGAGTTCATCCATACGGCGACCCTGTTGCACGATGACGTGGTCGATGAATCTTCCCTGCGTCGCGGGCGCCAGACCGCCAATGCCGTGTGGGGCAATGCCGCCAGCGTGCTGGTCGGTGATTTCCTCTACTCGCGGGCCTTCCAGATGATGGTGGAAGTGGATTCCATGCGGGTGATGGATGTGCTGGCCGAGACCACCAACCGGATTGCCGAGGGCGAGGTCAAGCAGTTGCTTCACCTGAACAATCCCGAGACCGATGAAGCATCCTACCTGGACGTGATCGCCTGCAAGACCGCCAAGCTGTTCGAGGCGGCGGGTCGTCTCGCGGCGATCCTGTCCCGTTCCGAAGACGCCGCCGAACAGGCCCTGGGCAGCTTTGGCGCCAACCTGGGCATGGCCTTCCAGCTTGCCGATGACGCATTGGACTATGGCGGATCGGTCGAGGTGATGGGGAAGAACGTCGGCGACGACCTTGCCGAGGGAAAGCCGACCCTGCCGCTGATCCGGGTGCTCGAAGCAGGCAACGAAGCGCAGCGTGCGCTGGTGCGCAGCGTCCTTGAGGACGGCTCGTTGGATCGGTTGCCCGAAGTGGTTGACGCGATCAACGCCTGCGGCGCCCTGGATTACACTCATGAACGGGCGGTGGCGTATTGCGATACGGCCCTCGACCAGTTGTCCCGATTGCCCAAGTCGGACTACCGGGAAGCGCTCCGGGTACTCGCCCAGTTTTCCTGCCAACGCCTCTCCTGAGTTCCAGATGGAATTCTCGACCCTGCTGTGGGTTTCCGCCGGAAGCGCCATCGGCGGGGCGGGTCGCTATGTCGGATCGGGCCTCGTCGCCCGGATGTTCGGCGAGACCTTTCCCTGGGGAACGCTGCTGGTGAACGTCCTCGGGTCGTTTCTCATCGGTGTGATTGCAACCCTGGTCGCGCCTGAAGGGCGGCTCCTGCTCGGTCCGACCGCCCGCCAGTTCCTGATGCTGGGCGTGCTCGGAGGCTTCACCACATTCTCCAGCTTCAGTCTCCAGACCCTGAACCTGGTGCAGGAAGGCGAATGGCTGCATGCCGGGGGGTATGTGCTGGGATCCGTGGCGTTGTGCCTGGTCGGGGTGTGGTTGGGCCACGCACTGGGTGTGGTGATCAATCGATGAGCAAGGAATCGGCATGTCCGACCGAAGCGAGTTGCTGAGAATCTACCTGGGCGAGAGTGATGCCTGGCACGGCCGGCCGCTGTTCGAGGCGATCGTCGAGAAAGCCCGGGAACTGCACCTGGCCGGGGCGACCGTGCTGCGCGGGCCGCTGGGTTACGGCCGAAGCAGCCGGCTCCACACTTCGAAGATTCTCCGCCTCTCCGACGACCTGCCCCTGGTCGTCGAGATCGTCGAATCGCAGGAGAAGATCGCCGCTTTCCTGGACGCGGCCACGCCGATGCTGGCCGATGTCCTGGTGACCATCGAGAAAGTGCGGGTCGTCGAGTTCGACTAGTCGTTTAAACCCGAGATTGATCGTGGTCAAGCGGCGCGGGGGGGTGGCAGTTACGCTCGGAATTGGCTGACTTGCATGGATTGCTGCGCATGACCACCAAAGACCAGGACCTGACGCGTCCACTGGACCTGAGCCACGAGCGACGAACCGGCCCCCAGCGGGTGCGGCGCCCGATCTACGAGGATCTGCTGGCGCCCTGCAACAATGCCTGTCCCGCCGGCGAGGACGTGCAGCGCTGGCTGAGCCTGGCCGCCGATGGGGCGTTCGAGGACGCCTGGCGCGTGATCATGCGAGACAACCCGATGCCGGCGGTGCATGGGCGGGTCTGCTATCACCCGTGTGAGAGCAGCTGCAATCGTGGGCAGTTGGATGGCTCGGTCAGCATTCACGCCATCGAACGGTTCCTCGGGGACCTGGCGATCGAGGAGCGTTGGACGATCGATCCGCCAAGCGAGCAATCCGGCAAGAAAGTCATGATCGTAGGCGCCGGGCCCAGCGGGCTCTCGGCGGCCTATCACCTGCGCCGTCGCGGCCATGCGGTCACCGTGTACGATGCCGGACCGGTCGCCGGCGGGATGATGCATTTCGGTATTCCCGCCTACCGGTTGCCGCGGTCGATTCTCGATGCGGAAACCGGCCGGATCGAAGCCATGGGGGTGCGCTTCGAGTTCAACCACAAGATCGAAGACCTGGTCGCCGAGCAGGAGGGCGGTGGCTTTGACGCGGTGTTCGTGGCCGTCGGCGCCCACCTCTCCAAGCGGATCGAAATTCCCGCTCGGGATGCCGGGCGCGTCCTCGATGCCCTGAGTTACCTTCGCGACACGGAGGCCGGTGCGCCGCCGAAGCTCGGCCGCAGGGTGGCAGTCTACGGCGGAGGCAATACGGCCATGGATGCGGCACGGGTGGCCCGGCGCCTGGGCCACGACCCGATCATCATCTATCGCCGCGATTACGATCACATGCCGGCCCACAGCTTCGAGGCCGACGAGGCGATGGAAGAGGGAGTCAAGATCCACTGGCTGCGCAGCATCCGTTCCATGCAGGCCGACAAGATCGAAGTGGAAGTGATGGCCATCGACGAGAACGGGCGACCCCGGCCCACCGGCGAAGTCGAGACCATCGAAGCCGACGACCTGATCCTGGCGCTGGGCCAGGATACGGACACGAAATTCCTGGAGCGCGTCCCGGACATCTCCTTCCAGCCCGACGGCACGGTCGAAGTCGACGGGCGCATGATGACCGGTCACCCGGGAATCTTTGCCGGCGGCGACATGGTGCCGGCCGAGCGTTCCGTCACCACCGCGGTCGGTCATGGCAAGGCGGCTGCGCGGGAGATCGACGCGTGGCTCAAGGAAGCGAAGGCGCCGCCCATCGAACTGCCGGAGCTGGCCAGCTTCGACAAGCTCAACCTGTGGTTCTATACCGATGCGGCGCAGCGTCCGCAGGGTCAGGCCGACCTGAAGCGCCGGCTCAGCTCCTTCGACGAGGTGGTCGGGGGTTTGAGCGAACCGGATGCGACCTTCGAGGCTCGGCGGTGTCTTTCCTGCGGCAATTGCTTCGAATGCGACGGCTGCTACGGCGCCTGCCCGGAAAACGCCATCGAGAAGCTGGGACCGGGCAAGGGCTACCGGGTCAAGCTGGACCTGTGTACCGGCTGCGCCGTGTGCTTCGACCAGTGTCCCTGCCACGCCATCCAGATGATTCCGGAAGCGGAGGCGCAGCGATGACCGATCGCAAGGTATTGGACGGCAATTCCGCTGCGGCGCACGTTGCCTACCGGGTCAACGATGTCTGCGCCATCTACCCGATCACGCCGTCTTCGCCAATGGCCGAGCTGGCCGATCAGTGGTCCGCCGAAGGGCGCACCAACATCTGGGGCGACGTGCCCCAGGTCGTGGAGATGCAGAGCGAAGGGGGCGCTGCCGGAGCGATCCATGGCGCGCTGCAGGGCGGGGCGTTGACGACCACGTTCACCGCGTCCCAGGGCCTGCTCCTGATGATGCCCAACATGTACAAGATTGCCGGCGAGCTGACCCCGGCCGTGTTCCACGTGGCCGCCCGGTCGCTGGCCGCCCAGGGCCTCTCGATCTTCGGCGATCACCAGGACGTCATGGCGGTACGCACCACCGGGTTTGCCCAGCTCTGCTCGGCGTCGGTCCAGATGGCCCATGACTTCGCGCTGATCGCCCAGGCGGCGACCCTCGAGTCGAGGGTGCCGTTCATTCACTTCTTCGACGGTTTCCGCACCAGCCACGAGCTGAACAAGATCGAAATGCTGAGCGATTCCCAGATCCGGTCGATGATCGATCTCGAGCAGGTCCTCGCGCACCGCCGCCGCGCCCTCAATCCCAATCACCCGGTGATTCGCGGTACGGCCCAGAACCCGGACGTCTATTTCCAGGCGCGCGAGACGGTCAATCCGTTCTACGCAAACCTGGCCGGAATCGTCTCCGACAAGATGGCTCAGTTAGAGAAACTGACCGGGCGCGGTTACCGTCTGTTCGATTATTTCGGCGCCCCCGATGCCGAGCGGGTCATCGTGATCATGGGCTCCGGCGCCGAGACCGCCCGGGAGACCGTGGAATACCTCAACGATGCGGACGACCCGGTCGGCGTGGTGCGGGTCAACCTGTTCCGGCCCTTCGACGGGACCGCCCTGCTGAACGCCCTGCCGGAGACGGCCCGAAGCATCGCGGTACTCGATCGGACGAAGGAGCCCGGCGCCCCTTGTGACCCTTTGCACGCCGACGTGCTCGCCGCCATCGCCGATTCGCCCGAGTGGCAGCGTCGCGCGCCCCGCGTCGTCGGCGGCCGCTACGGCCTCTCGTCCAAGGAGTTCACGCCGGCCATGGTCAAGGCGGTATTGGATGAGCTGGACCGCAAGGCGCCGCGAAATCGATTCACGATCGGAATCCGCGACGATGTGAGCGGCACGAGCCTGGACTACGACCCGACCTTTCGCACGGAAAGCGAAGACGTGTTGCGGGCCGTGTTCTACGGGCTGGGCGCGGACGGGACCGTCGGCGCCAACAAGAACTCGATCAAGATCCTGGGCGAAGATCCGAGCCGCGAGGTCCAGGCCTATTTCGTCTACGACTCGAAGAAGTCGGGCTCGCGCACCGTGTCGCACCTGCGCTTCGGGCCGCGCCCGATCCGGTCCGCCTACCTGGTGGACTCGGCCGGGTTCGTGGGGTGCCACAAGTTCGATTTCCTGAGCCAGATCGACGTGCTCGGGGTGGCGGCGCCCGGCGCCACGCTCCTGCTCAATTCACCCCACGCCGCCGATGAGGTCTGGGACAAACTGCCGCGCAAGGTCCAGGAGGAGATCATCGACAAGGACCTTTCGGTGCACGTCATCGATGCTGGCGCAGTGGCGCGGGAAGCTGGCCTGGGCGGGCGCACCAACACGATCATGCAGACGTGCTTCTTCGCGCTCTCCGGCGTGCTGCCGAAAGCGGATGCGATCCAGCGCATCAAGCAATCCATAACAGCAACCTACGGGGCAAAAGGCGAAGAGGTCGTGGCTCGCAACCACGCCGCGGTGGACCAGACACTGGCCCACCTCAAGCCGGTCAAGATCCCGGCCAAGGCGTACGGAAAGGTAGCCATGAGCGACCCGGTGCCGGCGGAGGCGCCGGAGTTCGTCCGCTCGGTCACCGGGCTCATGCTGGCCGGCCGGGGCGACGAGCTGCCGGTGAGTGCGCTTCCGGTGGATGGCACCTGGCCCAGCGGGACGACACGCTGGGAAAAGCGGGGGATTGCCGAATTCGTGCCCGAGTGGGACCCGGAACTGTGCATCCAGTGCGGCAACTGCGTCATGGTCTGTCCCCATGCGGTCATTCGCAGCAAGCTGGTGCCCGAGTCCTCATTGGCCGAGGC